>JAAYWE010000145.1 GCA_012516755.1 Treponema sp. | reverse complement strand
GGTTTTCCCGATCGTGGGGCCAATTTCAAGGTTATTGGTCTTTCTTTTGGGAGGCTTACGATAGGCTTTGAAGACTCCTCGGTGTATTCCGGCCGAGCATTCGATTTGGAATACTTTTTAAGCCCTATGCCTCAATATTTTACCCAATATGTCAGAGGCACCGCAGGTCGGCCCTGGTATGCGAACTACGATGATAACTACAATGCAGGATTATTTGTCACCTGGAAGGAGCCCGGGGCTTATGACCTGTATGCACAGGCTTTTGTCGACGACCTTGGGATGTTGGGACTCTTTGGATGGACGAACAACCCTTGGCAGATTGCGCTCGCCCTCGGTGGAAGAATAAAGACGCCTAAGGGGACTTTTGGCCTTCATGTAGCTGGTGCGACAAAATACACCTTTGAGCCCGGGGATATGAGAAATGCTTCCACAGAGAACCAAATACAGAGCTCCTATGGCTACACCTATTTTCCAGAAACCCGTTTTGAGTACGAATGGCGGTCTGGCTATTCCACAAGTTATAAGGCGATTGCTCCGGAACTAAATCTCATCGGTTACCAATATGGCGAGAACAATATTGCCTTGCGCCTCGATTGGAGCAAGGCTGTCAACAGATTCGACTGTGATGCCTTCTTTGAATTCAGGCTGTCTGGCTCGAATAGCCCCGCCAACCCCTGGCACGATCTTTGGATAGATCCACAAGTGGCCTTCACCTGGCTCGATGATCCTGTGCTCGAAAAAAGATTTACCATTTCGGCCCGAGCAATTACAGCACGTGAACCCTGGCAGTTTTTCGCAAAGGCCACCGGCGTCCTTGCTCTGGATGCGCTCGAACTGCGCGACCCAAGCGGCGTGCCATCAAGCCAGACAGAGATCGATCAAAAGGTGCAAATCTATTCTCCTGTTGCGGGCAACACGAAACTTCTAGGCGAACTCACTTTTGGAGTCGTCTTGAGGCTTGGGATACAATGAGCGAAGCACTCAAAGCTTCGATTTATCGAGATCTCGATACGCCCGCGGCGATCTGGGATAGCCTAGCACAAGATTCACGCATCTACGCCTTTCAGACTCGCCACTGGCTTTCAGTATGGCAGAACACCATCGGGAATGCCCATGGAGTTGTGCCTTGTATCATCGTCTTTGAAAAAGGTCAGAATACAGCCCTGTTTCCTCTTGGAAAGAAAAAGGTGCGATTTGGAACTTCTTCCCGCACAATGCTCATATGGCTCGGATATGGCGTGTCTGATTACGCTGCGCCGATATTTTCGAACGAGGCACAGTTCGATATGACAGAGCTCTTCGCCCATCTCAGGAGCATTGCAAAAAAGGAGCATTGCTGCGTGGTGTATCTCGACCGAATTCCAAAATTCTGGGCTGATGGCACGGCGGTTCTGTTTGTTCGAGCACTGCTTGCGTTGCCTTTCGGGCACCGCCTCCATTATAGCGCTCACGCAATGCACCTTTCGCAAGACCCATTATTGCGTCTCAACGCCAAAGAACGTGCGCACCTCCGCAGAGCCGAGCGCCGTCTATCAGAGGCTGGTACTTTATCCTTCATTATCGCCAAAGACAAATCGCTTCGAAAGCACCTTACTTGCTCTATGATCGCCTTTAAGCAAGCGCGCTTTCGGCAGATGAAAGTCCATGATAATTTTGTTGACCCCGCATTTGGCGACTTTTATATCCAAGCCTCGCAGGATGAACATATTCCCTTGCACATATGCGCGCTCATGCTGAACGAAAGGCCTCTAGCCGTGCATTGGGGGCTTAGCTGTCTGCAGCGCCTATATTACCTTATGCCTGCCTTCGATATTGAGAAATATCCTTCGCTGTCGACAGGCAACCTGCTTCTTGTCAAGCTCTTGCAGTATTGCGCGGAAAATAATTATCGGCTTGTCGATTTTGCCAATGGTGATGAACCCTATAAGGAGAAGTGGTGCGATATGGAGCTAGCCCTATATGAAGGCTATATCCCATCCGAACCAGCGGGATGGCTTATTTCCCTATTTGAAAGCGCTCTAGAAAGCATGAAGCGAAGTACTCTTGCACTCCACCTCAAAAGAATGGCACAATTTCTAAAATTCTCAGCATGATCCAGAGATCCAAGCACTGAATAAAGTAATAGAGAAGGGATACAATGCGGTTAGTAGCAAGAAAACACAACTTGGATACTAGGTATTCTGCCCTGGTTTTTTGCATGATGTTGATTCTTGGAGCCACATATCGAAAGGCTTATACACAGGAGGACGCTGCACGGAATCTCGTCAAAGTAAAATCAGGTCTACAGGGCAATCTGCAAATCCAGAAGCCCATCCACGCTGCAGACCTTTTCTTTCCTGGCGATGATGAATATGACAGGGCTTTTTCAGCCGCTATACGCCAGGGCCGCCTACCTAAGACCAATGTTTTCCCCCTCTTTGGTGGTGAGCTTGGGGCTTCCTTGGAAGCCGAGATAGCGGAGCCTGAGCTTCTTTCGGGCATTGTCTTCAGGGCAAGCACGCCAACCCTATATTACGATTCGCCAGCAAAGCAGAAGGACCTCGGCACAAGCCTTCTTGAGGATCCAAGCCTAGATGTCAATACCTTTCCGGAAATCTTGCATTTTTGGCAGACATTGCCGGATGTGCTAGCGCTTGGTTTGAATCTGTACCCTTCGTCCTCGATCGCATTCAAAATCGATATTTCGTTCAACT
>JAAYWE010000144.1 GCA_012516755.1 Treponema sp. | reverse complement strand
ACTTTGCGAACGAACGTAGAATTCACTCTAAATTACTGTCGTAGAAAGCAGCCTCCTCGCTGGAGGAATTACAACAAGGATGGTCGGTATGGAAGAAAAGTTGAAGGAACTAGAGGAGCGCCGAGCGAAAGTGCTTGCCGGTGGTGGCCCTAAGAGGGTTGCGGCGCAGCATGCAAAAGGCAAGATGACTGCTCGCGAGAGGATCGAAATGCTGCTAGATCCAGGCACCTTCGTGGAACTCGATGCCTTTGTCGAACACCGAGCGACCGAACTTGGTATGGACAAGATCGATGCTCCAGGTGAAGGAGTCGTTACAGGCTATGGAATGATCAATGGAAGAAATGTATGTGTATTTGCCCAGGATTTCACGGTGATAGGTGGAAGCCTTGGTGAGATGCATGCCGCTAAAATATGCAAGGTCATGGATCTCGCAGTAAAAATCGGTTGTCCATTGATAGGAATAAATGACTCAGGTGGCGCCAGAATACAAGAGGGCGTAGATGCTCTATCGGGCTATGGTGAGATTTTTTATCGGAACACGCTTGCATCTGGAGTCATTCCTCAGATTTCGGTTATTATGGGGCCTTGTGCCGGAGGGGCTGTTTATTCGCCCGCTTTGACGGATTTCGTTTTCATGACAGAGGGGTCGAGCAATATGTTCATAACAGGCCCTCAGGTAATTAAAGCAGTAACTGGTGAAGACGTAAGTCCTGAAGAACTAGGAGGCGCTAGAATACACTCAGAAGTCTCGGGTGTGGCGCATTTCAGCCTTCCGGATGAACAGTCGACTTTGGAGGCGATAAGAAAGCTGCTGTCCTATCTGCCTCAAAACAACATAGAAGATCCCCCCTTGATCGATATCGGAGACGATCCGACTCGGACAGATGATTCAATCGCAGACCTAATGCCGGATTCTCCTAACAAGCCCTATGATGTCCGAGACATTATCATTCGACTTGTGGACGCTGGGGACTTTTTTGAGGTTCAGCCTGGATACGCAAAGAACATTGTGACAGGCTTTGCGCGCCTAGCCGGCCGATCCATAGGAATAATAGCAAATCAGCCCAAGCATCTAGCGGGTGTGCTCGATATCAACGCGTCCGATAAGGCCGCACGCTTCATCCGGTTCTGCGACGCATTCAATGTACCGCTTCTCACTCTTTCAGATACCGCTGGTTATCTTCCGGGCGTGGAGCAGGAGCATGGCGGTGTCATCAGGCACGGAGCAAAGCTCCTCTATGCTTACTCGGAAGCATCTGTGCCTAAGATAACCGTGATTCTGCGCAAAGCATATGGCGGAGCCTATATCGCTATGTGTTCCCGTCATCTCGCTGCCGATCAAGTCTTTGCCTGGCCAACTGCGGAAATTGCGGTAATGGGTCCCGAGGGTGCTGCGAATATCATCTTTAAGAAAGAGATAGAAGAGTCCGCTGATCCGGAGGCAACCCGCAAGGAGAAGATAGAGGAATATAAACGCAGCTTTGCAAACCCTTATAAAGCAGCAGCGCGAGGCTATGTCGATGATGTCATCGATCCAGCTCATACAAGGATGCGTCTAAGCAATGCATTGAATACGCTGCTTGGAAAGAGGCAGAGTCTGCCTTCACGCAAACACGGGAATATTCCTGTTTGAGGGGTCTAGCATGACAAATCCATGGATGATAATGATTGTCGGAGTCCTGACGGTTTTTATATCGCTATTCATCATGATTTTTATTTTGCTGGCTTTTCCCAGTCTCTTTGCAGCAATAAAGCGTAGAGAACATAAGGAACTGGCACCCTTGCCCCAGATCGTCGAAGTTTCAAAGAAACAGGCTCAACCAGTTGGCGGCCAACCAGTGCAAGAAGACGATTCATTGATTGCCGTTCTTGCGGCGGCTGTAGCCGAAGCGAGTGGTTCGAGACTTGATAGTTTTGCAATTACGCAGGTGCGTCAGTCACCGGCGGAGAGCGTAGAAGGCTTCAATACCCCGATATGGGGCAGAGTAGAGCGCCTTTCCCGCAATGAACGCTAGAACATTTGAGGAGAAATATATTATGAAACAGTATAGAATTACAGTAAATGGCAAATCTTATGATGTGACAGTCGAGGAGCTCAGTGGAATGCGGCAGTCTCCGTCAGGTGCATTTGGTGCAGGCTCTGCTTCTTATTCCGCACCACCAGCGAATATTCAGCCTACGGCAAATGTAGTCTCATCCGCAAACACCGCAGCTCCTACCGCCTCTGAACAGGGTTCTTCCAATGCAGCCAAGGCAGCGCCGGCGAACAATGGCTCAATTCTAACGATAAAAGCCCCGATGCCTGGAACCGTTATATCGTTCAAAGTAATTGTTGGACAAAAAGTAAAGCGCGGCGATGTTCTTCTCCTATTAGAGGCCATGAAAATGGAGAATGAAATTGTTGCTCCACAGGATGGTACTGTCGTTGCTCTCCGCGTTCCCGCAAGCGCCGCAGTAAATACAGGCGATCCGCTCGTCGATCTAGCATAGACCAGGAGGATTCCTCAATGGAAGAGTTCTTGTCTCATTTTATTGCTTCGACAGGTTTTATCGCAATTACATGGGGGCAGATCATAATGCTCATTGTATCGTGCGTGCTTCTATATCTTGGCATTGCGCGAGAATTTGAGCCTCTTCTCCTCGTGCCTATTGCATTTGGCATGCTTCTGGCTAATCTTCCGATGAGCGGCATTACCGATGGGCCAAGGGACGGTCTAGTTGGTGGCCTTATCTATTATTTGTACGAAGGCGTAAGGCTTGGGATATATCCGCCGCTAATTTTTCTTGGCATAGGCGCAATGACCGATTTTGGGCCTCTAATCGCAAATCCCTGGAGCCTTCTTCTAGGTGCAGCGGCTCAATTAGGCATTTTCATACCCTTTATTGCGGCTTACTATTTGGGATTCGATCTTAAGTCCTGCGCTAGTATTGGAATCATCGGAGGTGCGGATGGCCCTACCGCAATCTATGTTACTTCGCGTTTGAAGCCCGAGCTTTTGGGTCCTGTTGCTATCGCGGCATACTCGTACATGGCGCTTGTGCCGCTGATTCAGCCTCCTATCATGAAAGGGCTCACGACGAAAAAAGAGCGGCAAGTAAAGATGGCCCAGCTTCGAGAAGTCTCCAAATCAGAGCGGATAGTGTTTCCAATATTTGTCACTATTCTAATAGGGCTTTTGCTTCCTGCCGCAGTCCCTCTCGTAGGTTCGTTGATGCTTGGCAACCTATTCAGGGAGACAGGCGTGACAGAAAGGCTCTCCGATACCGCGCAGCATGCGCTCATCAATATTTTAACAATTTTCCTAGGAGTGTCGGTTGGCTCGACCGCAAGTGCAGAGCGTTTTCTCAACCCCCAGACATTGATGATAATAGGACTCGGACTTTTTGCTTTTTCCTGTGGAACAGCGGGAGGAGTATTCTTTGGAAAGATTATGTACTGGGTCACCCGTGGAAAGGTGAATCCTCTTATAGGATCCGCAGGCGTCTCGGCCGTGCCGATGGCTGCCCGTGTTAGCCAGGTGGTGGGTTCTAAAGAAGATCCAACCAATTTCCTGCTCATGCACGCTATGGGTCCGAATGTTGCAGGAGTCATCGGTTCCGCGGTTGCTGCTGGAGTCTTTCTCTCGGTGCTTGGCTGAGGTTCGGCTGGCTCAATTCGGATTAAGGAAATATGGCATAGGATTATCATGCCATATTTCCAGGTAATATTATATACATTCGTTATGTAATAGTCTTTTCGCTCATTGTTTTATTCTGATATAGTAGCCGCCAATGGGAGGGATCATGAAGATTCTGAAATTTGGTGGTACATCTACAGGCAGCCCTGAAGCACTGAAGTCGCTCGTGCGAATCGTGCGGCAATCTGGAGAAAAGATCATAGTTGTGTCGGCTCTTTCCGGCACTACAGATGCGCTTCTTTCTTCAGCAAAGTTGGCTAGCGAAGGTGGAGACTGGCAATCTGTATTTGCTTCCATTAGGGAGCGACATTATTCGATGATTTCGGCTCTACTGCAGCCCCCTTATAAAGAGATCGCCACAGGTGAGACAAGAGAGCTACTGGATGAGCTTTCTTCTTTGCTTCTTGGTATTTCATTGGTACGAGACTTATCGCCAAGGACTCTCGATTTGGTTGCGTCCTACGGGGAAAGACTGAGTGCTGGTATAATTGCTGAGACATTTTCTCAGACAGGCCTGATTGCCGAGGCTGTGGATGCTCGAAAGTTCATAATAACAGACGATAAGTTTGGCGCTGCGCATTGGCTGGAATCTGAAACGATCCCACGTGTCGAATCCTTTTTTTCTGATTTTGAGCATATTGCTGTAGTAACAGGGTTTATCGCCTCGACGATTGAAGGAATAACGACAACCCTGGGTCGAGGGGGATCGGACTTTACTGCTAGCATTTTGGCAGCCTGCCTTGAGGCTGAGGAAATCCAGATATGGACCGATGTCGATGGAATTATGACAGCCGATCCTCGTGCGGTTCCGGACGCGTTTGTCATACCGGAGATTTCCTATCTCGAGGCCATGGAGATGTCTCACTTTGGTGCATAGGTCTTGCATCCGCCGGCTATTCTGCCCGCTATGGATCGAGGTATTCCCGTTCGGATACTCAATACTTTTAACCCGGATAAGCCAGGGACAAGGATTGTAAGACAAGGAGCACCAAGTAGCTGGCCTGTGCGTGGCATTGCCTCCATACCATCCATATCTCTTCTCTTGTTACAGGGGCCGGGTTTGCCAGGCGTTGCTGGAATTGCTGCGAGAATGTTTGCTGCCCTTGCCTCTGCAGGCATAAATATCATTCTGATAACGCAGGGATCGAGTGAGCTGTCCATCTGCTGCGCTGTGCTTCCTCAGGATTCGGGGAAAGGAGTTCTTGCTCTTAAAGAAGAATTCAAACATGAGATCGGTGCGGGTACCATTCAGAATCCTTCCATCGAGCAAGATCTCAGCATAATTGCGGTTGTCGGCGAAATGATGAAGCACAGAGTTGGAATCTCGGGGCGTGTCTTCAAGGCTCTAGGCAGAAATGGCATAAACGTTGTCGCTATAGCTCAAGGATCTTCAGAGCTGAATATCTCCATAGCAATAAGTGTTCAGGATCGAAATAAGGCGATGTGTTCTATACACGATGCTTTTTTCCTTGCGGGAGTTCGTACGGTCAATGTGTTTCTTGTGGGAACAGGGCTAATAGGTAGCACATTGCTTGCACAGGTGGCAGCACAGCATAGAAGGCTTTTCCGAGATCGGTCGATTCGATTGCGAATAGCGGGCATAGCTAATTCGCGGCAAATGCTGATAGATCCCAGGGGAATTGATCTAGAAAACTGGAAGGATGCATTGCAGTCGGGAAAGAAGACCGATATTTCTGCATTTATCCAAGAGATACTCAGCCTGAATTTACCGAATGCCTGTTTCTGTGATTGTACAGCTAGCGAGGAATTGGCACAGCACTATGAAAAACTCCTGTCATCTTCGATTTCGGTCGTGACACCGAATAAACGAGCAAATAGCGGTCCTTTGCGCGAATATCAGAGGCTGATGGATATTGCACGCGAGATGGATGTGCCTTATCGTTACGAGACAACGGTGGGGGCTGGACTGCCTGTCATCGGCACGATTCAAGACCTGATAGCATCGGGAGACGAAATTCTTAGAATAGAAGCGGTGTTATCCGGAACCATGAGCTTTATTTTCAATAACCTGGGGGAGAAGCATTCTTTTTCAAGTCTTGTTGCGGAAGCTAAGCTACGAGGATTTACCGAGCCAGATCCGCGCGATGACTTGAGTGCAAAAGACATAGTCCGAAAAATGATAATTCTGGCACGCGAGGCCGGTTTTCCATTGGAAGAATCGCAGATACAGATCGAGTCTCTCCTTCCAAAACGAATAATAGATGCCCCTACTGTGGAAGAATTCTTGGCGCTGCTGCCAGAGATGGATCAAATGATGAAAAAATGCTACGATTCAGCATCTCGATCCGGAGCGGTCTTGCGCTATGTTGCCATAGTAACATCTAGAGATGCGCGCCTTTCACTCTCCTCGTTCGGGCCAGCCAGCCCTTTTTATAGTCTGTCAGGAACCGATAATATGGTGGTTATAACTTCAAAGCGTTATTCTCAAAATCCGCTCGTAATACGGGGACCAGGTGCAGGAGCAGAGGTTACGGCTGGCGGAGTGTTTGCCGACATTCTCAAGACAGCCGAATCTTATCTCTGATAGGTCTCGATAAGGAAATATAAAAAGAGGCTGCCATGTGGCAGCCTCTTTTGTAAAGCTCTTAGGATCCTTTAGCGTCGCCGCTATATTGATGTTCTATCGAGGCAATCAAGACGATGCTTT
>JAAYWE010000143.1 GCA_012516755.1 Treponema sp. | reverse complement strand
TATCACTTGAATGGAACAGGGTTTCTGGGAGCCTTTTGCATTATCTCGTTCCACCAGGCGCTCGGGGGCTGAGACTTCATATCCTTATATCCCCACATGTAGGTTCCATACAGCTCATCGCCAAACTTGAGCCAGTCATCATGCCATTTCACTGCGGTAGTATAAGCAAAGGAAGATACAAGATCGAGCGCTTCCTTCTCTTTTCCGTCCTTGATCAAACTCGCGGCCGTATTCTGTATTTCTTCGGTAACCGTATAAAGAGTAGCAAGTCTTGGGTTACGGAAATTGTGAATTTCCTTTACCGCGCTTTGGTAGTTGCTTCTGGCTGTCTGCTGGACATATGAGTTTGTCCACCAACCTGAATCTCGACGGAATTCTTCAAAACGACTTCCGGTTCTATAGAACTCAGGCAATTCTTTCATGGTTGGCCAGAGCGGCGTTATATAGGTTGTATCGGCAGCACCATATCCATACCACACAAGACATTTCACAGGGTCAGGTAACCGATCTTTTATATTTGCTATCATTACATAGCAGGTTCTAAAGAGATTGATCGATCTCTCCTTATGGTAGGGGTTAAGGGCATCGCCATAAGGACCAGCCTCAGGAGCCAGAGAAAGATCATAAGGTGTCCCCTGATAATAGTCACCGCAAATCTCTAATACATCTTGCACAGAAAGCTTTTTTTCCGGAATGACCCAGAGGGGAAAACGCTTTGCATCAGGATCGAGATTTAGAGAGGGCGCTACAAGGCTTAGAGCTCTCCACTCGCGTCGGGTACTATAGAGCCCCTCATAAGGCGCATATATCTCGGCTGGTGAGAAGGGAACTCCGGAATCTTCAGACCAGAGACCGTTCTCTATAGCAAAACTCTTTATGTTCGGAGAATACATATAGTTCTCATGATCATTAAAATCTATATGATCTATGCGTGCCCTGTTCGCCGCAACAAAGAACGCATTGGATGGAATGCGGACCGCTGCCCAAAGGTCCAGCCCGTAGAATTCAGCAATCCATACTTCTTTGCCATCAGCCACATCCATTGTCTCGCCGGGATCTTTCCATCCGTATTTTTCCACCAAATCTCCCATGATTTGAATGGCTTCTCGAGCTGTGGATGCTCGCTCTAGAGCGATATCTTGAGCATTCCAACAATCGATAAGACCTGTGTTGTTTCCAAAGATCAGCTTATAGGTCTTCTTGCGGAGATCCGTCGATTGATCGAAATTGAATGTGCTCTCGCCCATTGCCACGCCTTTCTCGTTAATAAATGAATAACGAGAATGGAAATAGGCATAGGTCTCAGAAGCTTGAGGAATCTCGGAGACTAGCATGCCATTTCCATAATCCTTCACTTCGGGATATTTGCCAAAATCTCCATAGTTATGCGAGTCGATGACAAGATCGCGAGTCGACCCTTCCGGCCATTCTTGCCCCGGAATTATCCAAAGGCGAAAATCTGCCGATGTAGAATCGTCGTTGTGAGTTACTATTGTCGAACGATCTACAGTTGCATCTGCGCCAACGCCGACAATAGTGCATGCAAACGATGACTGCGCACTAAATACGAATAGGGCTATCATCAGCAGCACTACAAATTTCTTCATATCATACTCCTTTCTTGGGGAATTCCCCATATTCTCTTGTCTCCGCTTATCTTTTGATAAGTTATCCTATCTCAGATAGCCGCGGTATAGAGCCAAATTCCAAATATCTTCGACACCATGTCATTCTTCTATTCTTTTTATTTTCGCTTATATCTCGAATACGAAATTGGGATCCGCTTTATCAGGATCGTGAAAGAAGTACCCACAATCATGCTCTTTTAGATCTTCGTAAGTCGGCCACTCAACGATGACTTCCTTTTCCGGATAGAACTGATTCATCTGATTGATCACTTCAAGAGCTCCTGAAAGGTGTCTTCCACAGCGATACCAAAGAGGAGAACCAAACTCGAGGTCATATGGAACATAAGTGAGTCCGTGCTCCGCTGCGGTAGCTAAAAATTCATCCTTCCCTTCAGTGAACAGCTCCTCTGTCATAGGCCCCACTACTCGATCGATAAAAGGCTCCGGAGTCTCCATGAGCACGGCAAGAGTATCGCTGAAATCGCCCCATTCGCGATGAGACAATCCACGTAGACCTTTTGGAGAAGACTCGCATTTCATATCAAAACTGGTAGCCGTAAGCATCATTGCTGCCATCATTGCAATGTCAAACGAACGCTCGTGTGCCACATAGGTGGCTACCACAGGATACATAATAGATGCTTCGTGAACGTCTATAGATAGGTCGATATTTTCCTTACGGATAAGCTCCATTATTGCATAGGAGGCTCGCTCCGTGAGAGTACCATTTTCCCTTCCTGGATAGGTCCGATTCATATTGCGAATATCCTGATAGGCCAAATTCTGTCTCGATGGGTAATGGACAAATGTAAAAGGATCAGGCCATTGATCGAGAGGATTCGTTCCACGATCTCCGATTCGCAGCGTTTTCTCTCCGAAAGATGTCGGAACATGAAAGAACTTAGGATAAGCGTTACCCAGCATGCCTGTAGTCGATCCACTTCTGTTGCCCTGAGGTATTACGAAAACCTTCCCCTTGGTTACATTGATATTCTCCATCAAAATATAAGCCGAAAGGCTGGTAGCCGGCTCATAAGGATGGACATTGGCCATGTAAAGAATATTGCCTCCAGGTACACCTGAATCGTAGACAAATATCGGAGTATCCATCCATGTTCCTTTGAGACTCGAAAGGTAATCGCTCAGCATCTTTACCTCGGTCAAACCAGGAGCCGAGACAAAGGTCTCTTTAAAGTGCCTGAGTTCGTAGAATTCCCTTCCTCCGAAGAAAGCAAATATCAGTGCGATTACAAGGCATATCACCTTAAAATATGGAAAAGATTGCTTCTCCCCCATGCTATTATTCTTTTTCATAATTCCATCCTCTCATTTGATGCCCAGCACGCGCAGAAGAAAGGGAATAATGCAGTAGGCATATACGATGTCATACACTCGGCCTGTACGTGATGTCCTCTTGAATAAATTCCTAAGGAGGAAAAAGCCTATAAAAGCAGCAAAAATGAAATAGATTATATGTATTACTTGTTCAAGAAAAACCATTTGTTTCTCCTCATTTAAGGAAACTGAGCTTGTTAGGAATAATCAGCATGATAAGTGCCAAACCTCCAAGCACCAATAAAGGCAGCAATATCTGTTTTAGGAAAGACATATAAGAGCCTTTATAACCCACTGTCTCGATGGAGACACGACCTACAATTCTCGAGGGAGGAAGACAATCGCCGATAGGGAAGATGAGGCTTAACGCAGCACATATCACTGTAGTATCCATGCCTGCTGCATTGAACATAAAAATAAGCGGAGTACCGAAAATGATCGCGCTTCCATAGCTGAGGCATCCTTGTGCAAAGGGGCAAAACAATAGCACAGTGAAGAATATGAGAATCATTGGCAGCGTTATAAAAGTAATGCTAAGAAGCCCGCGCACACCGGTCGCTGCCATTACGTTTATAAGTACCCCAACGCTTATTACCGTAGCAACCAATGGAAAAATCTGCTCGATGGTGCCCGCAATAACGCCGTAATACTCCTTAAACGATACTTTTTTCGGGTTACATAGAATAGCGGCGATCGCGGCAATCACAAACATTAGAGGAAGCCCCAGAACCGGTATAGAAAAAGGCGTGTACAAAGACAGAAGTATTAAAGCTATTAGAACAACTGGTGGACATAAAATTCTAAACCAGCCCATGTCCGATGCTGCTTCAGGAAGCTCCGCAAGTATTTTTTCTTTGCTTTCAGGCTTTGTACCGTGGCCGAGGTAGATTATTGTAAATGCACCTACAATCAGAATGGGAATAAGCAGAAGCTTTTCAAATCCCACATATGGCATGTTTGCCTGCGCAGTCATCATCATGGTCCAAATATTGATGGGTGGAGCAGCGGCAGAGAGAATGGCAAAGATGAATACGAAAGCCGCGGTCTTTCTGTCCGAAAGCCCCATATATCGAACAACCGTAGCCACAAGACCGCCAACCACAAATACCGAGACGCTCCCCGCTCCTGTCAGCGCTCCCGGAATTAGCATAAAGACGGCCATACAGATCAGGAGTACCCACTTATTGTCTACGCGTTGGACTAATTTTCTTGTCACTATATTAATTGACCCTGAATATGAATAGATATTGATGAATACTGACGCACAGACAAACAAGATAGCGAGATCGAAATTTGTGAACAGTCCTTCTACGAGAATCCGTACAGGCAAGCCAAGCCCCGCAACCAGCGCACCCACAATAGCGGTTATCACCATCGAAATCTCAGGTGATTTTAGCTTCCAGCTAGAAAGCGCGAATGAGACGACCATGGCAGCCAAAACTATTGATGTCTTAAGATACATAGTTATCCTTCTTTATCAAGCTGATGCCCGAGTTTGATACGAGCTCTTATTATTTTTTGATGAAGATCTGCTTGCAGAGCGAGGTGAAATCTATTGCATTATCTATGATGGTCAATGGTATGTGATATTTCTCCTTGATCTTGTCGAAGCGCTTATCAGTATTGCCATCCTTTACAACAATCATCCACTCGGCATAAGGGCAAATCGTATCTATGCAGCGCTCGTTTGGGTTTGTAGCAACATTCGAACGCTTGTCTTTCTCGAGAAGCACAGCGATAATCGGAAGCTTCATATCTTTCGACGCCTTTACTATTCGCTGCAGCCTTGCTATCTCTTGATCGATGGTTATTCCAGAAGCACCTAGACCTTTGTCCGAAGATCCTATGACCACCATAAGAGCCTTATATGGTCTTGCTTTAAGATCTGCTTCAACCGGTTCGGCCAAGTAGAAGAAATCCTTATCTAATTCCAGCGTCTTAGTCTGCGAGACCAAAAGACGCGCCATTTTGCCACCCGGCCCTTGCCCTGCGTTTGTGATAAGGAAAGGAAGCCCATATTGCTTTATAGGATCACCGCTTATCGCAGCAAAAACCGAAAAGGGCCCGATACAGGACAGCAAAGCCACCAACAACAGGATAAAAAATCCTTTTCTCATATATAATTCCTTTCGTTTGGTTTTTTGAATTATTGGAGTTACCTGAAAACCAAATCAAAATCTGTTAGACCAGTCGATTTACACCTGGCAATATAGAATTCTATGAGCAGACTTCGCTTTTGTCAACGCGATATTCTCATTTATTCGTTTTTCCTTAATCTGCCTATTGAGCCCAGCGAACAAGGCCTGGCACAAAACGACCGTCTAAAGCGGGATGCGCCGGCAAAACGCGGACTGAATAACCTATTTGGCCTGTTATCTCGCTCCTTATGTCACATTGGTATCGATAGTATTGCCCCTCAGGTCCCAATAGGGTCATTGGTATGCGCGTTCCCTCCAGGATTTCTCCCTTGCTCGAGAGTCTGCCTAAGTAGCATTCGACCGCAGCATCATCTGGCAGAAGACCAGCAAGGTCGACGAGAGCTCTCACTTCGATGGCGCTTCCTCTTGGCACAACGGGAGCTCCATCATCGCTGAATTCGACGATCCGAACTCCATTCCAAACACGTTTGACTTTTTCTATGTACTGAGCCAGGGATACGCTGGCGCGATAATTATCGGCCTCCAGTGTTTTACTCTCCCTAAGAGCAGGCTCATAGTAGTTGGTATAGTATTCCTTGAGCATTCGGTGCGTTGCGAACTTAGAGCCAATGGTCTTCATCGAAGAGCGCATTTTCGTGAGCCAGCCTCGCGGAATGTTATCTCGCCCTCTGGTATAAAAGAGCGGCAAAATCTCATGCTCCAACAGGTCGTAGAGATCTTCTGCTTCTATCTCATCCTGAAGAGCTTCATCCTTGTATTCCTCACCAGAACCGATAGCCCAGCCGATCTCGGAACTATAGGCCTCAGCCCACCAACCATCCAGAACCGAACAGTTGAGTACGCCATTCATTCCAGCCTTCATGCCGGAAGTTCCGGACGCTTCCTGTGGACGGCGCGGCGTGTTGAGCCAAACATCTGAGCCACTCGTCATGTAGCGACCCATCGCCATATCATAGTCTTCTATAAACACAAGGCGACCAAAGACTTCTTCACGCCGAGAGAAATGTATGATTTCTCGAATAAGCTCTTTGCCAGCCATATCATGAGGGTGCGCTTTTCCGGCTATTACTATTTGAATAGGCTTATCCTTGTCGTTAAGAAGCCTTATTAATCTATCAGGGTCTTTGAGAAGCAAGGTTCCTCGCTTATATGTTGCAAAGCGACGAGCAAAACTCAATGTGAGCGCATAAGGAGAAAGCACATCGCTGGAGCGGACGATCTCGCCATCGGGTAGACTGAGGCGCTTATATGTCGCGGCAAGGCGCTGGCGACTTATTGCGACAAGGCGCTCTCGCCGACGTTCATGTGTTCTCCATAGCTCTTCGTCGGATACCTGATCTATTGCAGCCCATACATCAGGATTGTCGGGCTCCAGCTCGAATTTTGGCCCAAGGAATTTATCAAGAAGACTGAGCATGTCATGGCTGATCCAGGTTCGGGGGAAAACCCCATTTGTTACGTGTCCAATAGGTATCTCTTTCAGATCCAGCTCTGGCCACAAGCCTTTCCACATTCTGCGCGAGACTTCGCCATGCAATTTGGACACGCCATTCGATCGAACGGACAAACGCAGGGCAAAGACAGTCATGCAGAAACTCTCCTGTTTGTCCAGGGGATTCTCGCGGCCCATACCTAAGAATTCGTTCCAGTCTAAGCCTAGCGCAGTTACAAAAGAGCGGAAATACTTCTCCATTAACTCTATTCCGAAGCGCTCGTTACCTGCAGGTACTGGCGTATGTGTCGTGAAGACATTCGTAGGTATAAATGCTTGAATAGCCGAATGTGCATCCAGGCCATATTCTTCCATGAGTACTCTAATCCTCTCCAGGGCTAGGAATGCGGAATGTCCTTCGTTCATATGGGTTGCACCTACATGGATACCGAGTGCCTTGAGTGCCCTAATTCCTCCTATGCCTAACAATATCTCCTGCTTTATCCGCATTTCCATGTCGCCACCATAAAGTGTCGCTGTGATGATTCGATCTTCTGGCTTATTCTCGGGAATATTTGTGTCAAGGAGGTAAAGCTGAGCTCTTCCAATATCTACACGCCAGATTCCGGCGCTGATTGGGCGGCCTGCCATTTCGACCTGGATGAGCACAGGTGCATCCTGGGCATCCACACAGCGCTCCACCGGCATATTGTACCAATCGTTCTCAGGGTATGTTTCTAGTTGATAGCCATCGGCATTCAGATATTGCTTGAAATAGCCTTGACGATAAAGAAGCCCAACAGCCACTAGCGGTAATCCGAGATCGCTCACGGTTTTTAGATGATCACCCGAGAGCACACCTAGTCCGCCAGAATAGGTCGCCAAGGAGACATCGAGGCCATATTCCATAGAAAAATAGGCAATTACTCTATCGCGTGGTCCGCGATACCAGATTCTGTTCTTTAGGTATCGCTGGAAATTAGAATAAACCTCATCCAGGTCCGAGAGAAAAGCAGGGTCGGAGGCAAGCTCGTCGATCTTTTCCTGACTCAGCATGCCCAGCATTCTTACCGGATTTTGCCCCGAGGCCGACCACAACCCTCGATCGATGCGAGTAAAGAGTGACACTGCATCAAAATTCCACGAAAGCCATAGGTTTCGCGCAATTAAATCGAGTTTGGTCAGACGGCCTTTAAGCGCTGGTTTGACCGTATGCGACAATATTTTCATTTATAAATACCTCTTTTCGTTTTTAGAATAGGATTCCTGCCTTCACTTTCCCGGTCTGGTCTATCTGCTCTCATGTTTCTGCTTTCCTATTGTTTGTTGCTATCGGACTCAGGAAAGACCATATCCGGGAAGAATGACTCAAGCATTTGTTCGCTTGTCTGCTCGCTAATTTGCGCCTTCATCTATTCCTTTATTCCTTCATCTGTTCCTTCGTTCGTTCCTGGGAACAGTTTTTCTATGAACCGTTTTACTATACTTGGATTATCCGATTCCATGCCACTAGCCTGTTTCTTATCTCCCTTTCTAACCTCAATTGAGTCCGCGGCGCTGATCGATCGCTCTCCATCTGCATTCTTAGTAGGAATTGTATTTTCGAAAGACAATGGCTCTGATGCTGACCTGGATATCGTTTTTTCTCCTTTTTTGGGATGCGGTTTTGGTTCAATAGGCGAATTCAGAATGCCACGGTATTTCTGTCGGAAATAAGCCAAGCGCTCATCGGTGCTCATGGAATAGAGTTCGCTATTCTGGTCTACTCCTGGACTTTTCTTAGGCGAGCTGTTTTTTCTATTATGTTGGGCTTTTTGACCTTGATGGAAATTTTCCTTTAATTCTCTATGTTGAGTCTTTTTAATCCTCTTTGCATCTTCCGTTTTATCTTTGCTTTGCTCAATCCTGCGTCTCGGTTTGTATTCCGAAGATCGTCTTTCATATTCTATTTTCAATGGTACCCCTTCGCTCTCATCGCGGTATTCCAACATGTCATAGCTGGGCTCTCTTAGTTCGAATTGCATGCCAAATTTGGAATTAATTGCTGATAAGCCGACTTCATAGCGTTCGCATACTAGGCCTATTATGGTCGAGCTACTTGGTCGCATTATTCGCACTCGCTCAAGATATATATCAGGGTCTAAGGGGATATCATAATGAATAGCTAGATTTGCCAATTCGGAAGGCAGCACACTCAGATTATCATTGGAGACAACAAGAACGAATTGGCCTCCTTCTGCCATCTTCTCAATCTCGGCAAATTCCAGGAGAAGCTCCTTTCTTTCTGCTTTCGGAGCCGAAATGGATACTTGCTTAGCTTTGATATTATTGAGCTTTAGCCTGAATTCCAGCTCCATCGATGTCTGTCTCAAATTGCAGAATACAATAATAGCTCTTCTATCTTCTTGAAAATTCTCTTGAATCATTGCAAGTAGCACCCTGAATTTATGTTGCGAACTTAGACGATACATATAGGTGCTTATTTGGCTTAAGCTTGCTTGGGCTTTTTTTAATACGATCGTCTTGGGATCATTTGCAAAATCCAGCGCTGTATTCCTTGTCCTTATCCCGATATGCTTGGCAAATATGGCTGCCCTCCGCTGCCATGGTGGAAGGAGATATCCCCATATTCTACGCTGCACTTCGCCAGGCGTGTCTCCGAATAGGTCGGCTCCCTCGAGCACGACAAGGCCAAATTCGCGCGCCTTGAATTCAGGCACTTGTGTCGCAGCCAGAAACAGCGATGTAGGCATTGCAACTACTGTCCTCTCGGAGAGAGGCATATTTGCTTCTTTCAGGGCTGTATCCGACGATATCACCAAACTATCAAAACTAGCAATTGCAAATAGCTTCTGCAGATCGATCAATACTTCTTCATGCTCGGTGAGCACTAAGGCTCGTATTCTGGCTTGCTTCTCTCGCGTCTCTTCTTCGCTTCCAGATATTTTGGAGGTCGCAGAGGTCTTGGAATCCTCGATGTAGCTCTCGATAAGAGCAGTGATGAGTGGCGATCGATAACCTAAGTCTTCATCGTGTACAAGGATGTCTTTTTTCTGAACGAAAAACTGATCACCGATGAGGCGTGCGAAGAATTGAAGAATTCGATCCTCTGCGTATCCACTACGCTCCAAGAATCTTTCCATTTCCAAACCATCCCTATATTGCAATATCTATATATAATGCACCGGTGCATCTTTGTAACATAATCATAAGAAAGAAATACCTATCATATTAGATAATCGGCATTAGGTATATTGTAGAGAATAGATAAGATCTGATTATGCAATGGCTGCATGCCCATACTGCTACGAACCTTGTAAGGTTCGTAGCAGCACTAATCATTCACCCCTTTTATTCGCGGCATAGGTCCCTTGTAGAGTGACTTGTCGCAACCAGAAAAATCTATTTCTGCCTGCATAAGAGCATGGAACTTTCGTGTGCACTCGATTGCTCTAGAGAGCATCTCGCGTGAATTTTCTTGGGCTGGATTTTTGGCCATGCTCGATAGGGATAGGGGCTTGTCTAGCAAAGCCAGGGGCATGATAGGCTCGAGCATGTGCACATTGACCTGGATGCGCTTTGATTTCCTCCCATTTGCGCGCTTTAAGATCGTAACAATAGGTATCACTGGCACGCCAAACTTTATAGCAAAATATGCAGCGCCCGCCTTAAATGGAAATATATCCTGATTTCCCAGAAAACATTCGCCTTCTGGATAGAAATGGACTAGCCCTCTTGTATTAAGAGCGTGCTCTACGGCCATCTCGATATCTCCAAGCCTATTTCTGTTTCTTGGCAAGGGAATCCCACCGAGCAGTCTCACTAAAGGGCCGATCACCGGTGCCTCGCATGTTTCCTCAAGGAGAGTGAAAAAAGTGCGACGAGGCAAAATGGAAAGACCGTGAAAGACGGGATCCAGAGGCATGCAGTGATTGCTCACCAGAACAGCTCGAGATGGAAGCCTTTCTGTCTTCGCCCTGCCGATTTTTTCGATCTTGATATTATATAGAAGATGACAGAGTGGCCATGCTATCAAGCCAATAAATGCCAGGAGAACATCGCCAATGAGACGCGATATGGCTGTGTCTGATACAAGAGAAGCCCCTTTTCGGTATCTCATTTTACTTTTCTACCCCTCCATTCGATTCCACCTTCCTTGTTTACAAGGTGGAATCCGCGCCAAAGCGCTGACATTGTATTGACAAAAATGAGTGGATAGATAAATGGCACATACCATGGTAGCCGACGATCAATTGTTTCAAGAACCCAGGAGTAAAATGTGATAATTGCCGAAGCTTTGAGATAAGGAATGGCCTGCCCAAGCCATGGAACATCGATAAAAAGCACAATCAATGGGACATAAAAGACAAGGGGCACAGCCACTGTTCCGGAGAAAAGAATCAAGAGGTTTTTGCCCAGATAATCATAGGCATTCTTGGCAATACCCTGGATGGCTTCCTTATAGGTCGTATACATTCGGCATTCCACGATGTCTTTTAGATCGATAAAGGCAATCTTTCCGCCATTTTCTTTTATGATCCTCGATAGTCTCACATCTTCTGTCGCTTCATGTTTTACCTTTTCATAGCCACCAATCTTTTCAAAAAAAGACCTCTTGAAAAGCATGAACTGCCCGATAGCATGGCTGAAAAGTGGAGATTTTGTATTTGGAATCAGGTAGAGTGGCATTCCCAGCATAGTAAGGATATACATTGAGGGAACAATGGCCGCTTCTGCGAATGTGGGCATCAAATGATGAGCATAGCCAGTGATCAGATCGGCTTTGTATTTTTCCGCAGCTGCCATTGCTTTGCTTATGGAATCTGGTTTATGGATCGTGTCTGCATCTGTGCATAGCAAGTAGTTTTCTTTGACATGAGTAGCTAATTCCTGTAGTGCATGGGGTTTGCCATACCAATTTTCTGGAAGAGGTTCGGCCTTGAATGCCTTGAATTTGGATGGAAATCGTATCATATAGCTTTTCAGGATATTCCAAGTCTCGTCGTCGGAGTTGTCATCGATAACATAGATCTGGTAGGACTTATAATCCTGAGATAACAGAGAATCAATGCAAGGGCGAATACGCAAGGCTTCGTTGCGCGCCGGGATGAGTACGGCTACAGATGGCCCGTTTTTTTTTCGCTCTATAGTGAGTGTGTGCATAAGCCATAAGATGTTGGAAACCGTGATGAAAAAGAAAAACACACATGCGGCAAAGACGATTAACCCATAAGCATTGAGCAAAGTGCTAATCATAATGACAGTTTCTCCAATTCACTTTTTGCATAGAGGTTTTTGGGATAAAGTAGAAGCGCGGCATCAAACCACCATGTTGCATGTTCGGAGAGTTTGAGATTGCTGTATGCCGTGGCGATACCGACACGTAAATCGAATAGAACATCTTTGGGCAAGCCGTTCTGGGCTATCAATAGAACGCTGGCATAGGTTTCCAAGGCTTTTTTATAATTTCCGCCCCAAATAGGCGGAGGATAAGCCAAAGCACTCGCTTTGAGAAGCCAGGCTTTGATGTTTTTTGGATCCAATTCGAGAGCCTTACTGGCATATTGGCCTACTTTGGGACCATTTTTGATTAGGAATCCAAGATCTTTCAGAATACTAAGCTCGCCCAATGGCTCAGCAAGCACTACGAGGGCTGTAGGTGTCTCCCCTTCCAGGTTGATCATTCTCTGAGCTGCCTCCACTGCGCGCTCGAACCAGGGAATGGCCTTGTTTTTGTCTTTATGATCATTCCAAGCCCGACCAACCAAATATGCTATACGCGCTTCGAGCAGTGCCTGGTTGGAGATGGATACAGGCAGGCTGCTTAGCCTCTTTAGCAGTGAAACTGCTTGTGCCTCTACAGATTCCGGAGCAGCGTTTTCATACACGTTGTCGCGAAGCTCAAGAAAGGCTTCAACTTCGGGTGGCATCATGCCCTTTGGAAAAGGGATTCCAGGCAAAAGATCCTGATTGGAAGATAGAAACCCCTGACTATCGAATTGGAACTTGCCGATTTGAGCTGGGTTTTTTGGTGGACTGGATTGGCAGGATTCCTTAAGAACGACCGAATTGGTCTGAGCATGGAGCAGACTATTCACGGATATTAATTTCGAGATATTCATCATCGCTAGAACAAAAATCGCGATTCGTAATATCAGATCAAAGCGTGCCTTATTTGAATCCATTATAAGCCAGGATAGCAGACTTTTGCGCTTGCGGGAATATTGAAAGTTGATATACGATAATACATCGACTTGCGGCGGGGTTTAATCCCCGAGGAGGGATGCAAGCCTATGTGTGATACTCTGATTCTGCACAATAGCCGGGGAAATCCCTTTATATTCGGCAAGAATTCCGATCGACACCCAGAAGAACCTCAAGCTCTTGTCTATATTCCTGCTCAAGAACCCAAGGTTGCTAAATTAGGGGAAGGAATTGAGTATCCGGATATGAGCTATGATTTTCTTCTCTCCAAACCTTCTTGGATCGATGGAGGTGAAATGGGCCTCAATAATAGAGGTCTTGCTATTGGCAACGAAGCAGTCTTTTCGCGCTTCAAGCCAGATAAGAAAGGCGTGCTTGGCATGGATATCCTCAGAGCTGCGCTATCGGTCTGTGCTACTGCTAAAGAGGCTCTCAATTTCATAAGTTCTTTTGTCGAAAGATTCCCGCAAGGAGGCAATGGAGCATATAAGGGCAAGCTTTTTTATAATAACAGTTTTCTTATAGCAGACCCCGATGAAGCCTATATCCTCGAGACGGCCGGACCGCGCTGGGCATGGCGGAAGGCGATGATTGCTGACGCAATATCCAATATCTATTGTATAGAAGACGACTTTACATGTATCGATGCTATGACGCGCAAGGAGATTGCTCTGGTAAATGATAAGGGAGATTGTTCTGATGAAACAGATCGGGATCGCAAAGAACAGCGTGGCTCCTGGAAAAAATATGTGGAAGATAAAAAATACCTTTTCTTTACTCAGGGAGAGCAGCGGAGATCCACATCACTTGCTGGCCTTCTGCGCATAGCGGCAGAATCAGACAAAACTGAAGGAGGCCAAATACTCTTTTCGAGCGCGATAGAACCTTTCTTTGCAATTCTGCGCTCGCACAAAGGAGCTTCGAAACCGGGCGCATTCCTGAACCGAATGAAAAATGTCTGTATCCATCCTGGTATTTTCCCAAAGAGCGCTACTACAGCTTCTATGGTAATAGAGTATTGCAAAGGTGGCGCGATTATTTGGTACACAGATAGCTCCTTCCCCTGTGTTTCTCTCTATAAGCCGGTTCTCTTGAAAGACGGCCACTTTTATGCGCTCTGGAAACCTCTCTTAACAGAGAATAATGCCGAAAAAAGCTATTCCTACTGGGAAGCACGAAAAAACTGGGCCTCCAAGCCACGCAAGCTCGAACTTTCAAGCCAACAAGCCTTTGTACAGTCGAGAGATATAGCACAGAAATCGATAGTCGAAATCGCTCATCAGGCTTTCCCCGCCATGATAAAGGAAAAAACATCTACGGAACGCATGCTTTCTGTATATGCTAGCGAGGTTGCGGCTATAGTCGGCGAATGGGAAGAACACTGGATAAATTAGGAATGGATAGAGAGTGCGTCTCTATACCTGTTCTTTTCCTTAGAGAAGGCTTTCTTATGCCATTAACAACTCTTATAAACAAGGTTTGTAGCAGTATATACGGATTGAGAATTAGATCGAGCTCGATCGGTTTGTGAGTATTGAGCCCAATTTACCGACAAAGGGTTGACACCTGCCAAAAACTATAAGAAGCTAAAAATTGCTAAATACTATAAGAGAAGAATGAAAGGAGGCGCATATGAAAAAATCTATTCTTGCGCTTATGTTGTTAATAGCAGCAATTGCTACTATTTCCGCCCAGTTACCGGTCAACTTATATGGCCGCGCGGCAGTAGGAGAAAATGGAGTTGTTGCCGCAGCTAAGCCTGAAGCATCCCAGGTCGGAATCGATATTCTTAAGAAAGGCGGCAATGCTGTCGATGCCGCTATTGCGACCGGCTTCGCACTCGGTGTGCTCGAAGCAAATGCCAATGGCATCGGCGGTGGCGGCTTTATGATCATCAAAATGGTAGACATGGCTGAGCCGGTAGTGATTGATTTCCGCGAGAAGGCTCCTGGCAAGGCTACTCCAACTATGTATCTTGGCCCGGATGGCAAGGTTATTCCCAATTCGACCATAGAAGGCGGGCTTTCTGTAGGAGTACCGGGAGAGGTAAAGGGCTTATTGTATGCACTAGAAAACTATGGCTCAGGCAAATTATCCCGAGCCGATATCATACAGCCAGCCATCCAGTGGGCATTGCAGGGCATACCGGTCACTGTCAATCTAGAATCCATCATAAAAGATAACTATGGCAAGCTCGTTAAATATGAGAACGGCGCCCAGATCTACCTAAAGGACGGCCTTCCCTATGAGGTTGGCGATGTTATATACAATCCCGACCTGGCCAGAACATTGGCAAAGATTGTAAAGGAAGGCGCTGATGCTATTTATAAAGGTCCAATCGCTCAGGCAATGGTCGATGAAGTCCAGAAACGCGGAGGCATCCTCACCCTTGAAGACCTTGCTAACTACGAAATAAAAGTTCGTAAGGCAGTAGAAGGCGAATATAGAGGATACAAGGTCTACTCCGTGCCACCGGCCTCCTCTGGCGGCACTCATCTTATCGAAATTCTCAATATCCTTGAGAATTTCGATGTTGTAAAGCTCGGCTTCCAGACAGCGCAGGCATCTCATCTCTGGTCAGAAATACTGAAGCTCACCTTTGCAGACCGAGCGAAGTACATGGCCGACACCGATTTTGTCCAGGTCCCGCTCAAAGGACTAACTAATAAGGAGTATGCCAAGCAGCAGGCGACAAGGATCAATATGAATGCATCGATGAGCTCTCACCAGCCAGGCGATCCATTCAAATATGAATCGGGATCTACAACTCACTTCTCTGTGATGGACAAAGCAGGTAATATGGTAGCAGTTACCAAGACTATCAACTACTTCTTCGGCTCAGGCGTCGTTATTCCAGGCTGGGGATTCATAATGAATGACGAGATGGACGACTTTGTGCCGACTCCTGGTTCCGTAAATTCTGTAGAGCCAGGCAAGCGGCCTCTTTCCAGTATGAGCCCGACTCTCGTCCTCGATCCAGAAGGCCGCTCTTTTATGGCAATTGGATCTCCTGGCGCGACGAGAATATTCCCCACTGTTGCTCAGGTCATCTCGAATGTCATCGATTTTGGATTCCCGATCCAGGAAGCGATTCTTGCGCCAAGGCTTTTCCAGGCTGCTTCCGGAAGCTTGAATCTCGAAGGGCGGTATCCAGTCAGCGCACTCGATGGAATCAAGAAGCTAGGGCATGATATTACTATTCGCGGCGACTGGGATTCCTACTTTGGCGGAGTGCACGCAGTGCTGTATGATTATAACGAAGGATTGCTCTATGGAGGTGCGGACCCTCGTAGAGATGGGCAGGCAGCGGCCTTCTGAGCTAATAATCACGGCAAAACTGCATCGCATTAGACTGTATTAGACAATAGAGCCGGCCGCTGAGATAGCAGGCCGGCTTTATTTAGAGCTTTGTTCCAGTCTATATTTCTCTGGAGCTTCATTGGTTCTGTATCGCATAAAGAGATCTTATTTTTGTTTTATTTGGAAAGACTATATTCTAAGGAAGAAAGGGAATTAAAATGAAAAATGCAAGAAGGATTATTCCAATTCTCTTAGTGCCTCTGTTGTTTTTTGGAGGTGGAGCTATACTGCCGCTCGCCGCATATAATCTCAAGACGGCTTTTGCGCCGCAGCCAGCTTTGCTCACTTCTATAGGTCAGAGCGCTGATGTGGAAATGGCAAAGACTATCATGGCAAGGGCAAAATTAAATTTCACCATGGATCCGACAATCAAGGCTCAAGCCCTTGCGAGCACGAATGCCAAGACGTTGGTAATAGTTATTGGAGGCTCATCCAAGGGACTGGGCGCAGCGGGTATCTCGGCAGAAGCAGAACTCGAACGGACAAAAGCCCTGCTCGCCGAGGCTAAAAAACGCGGTATGAAGATAATCGGCCTGCATATCGGTGGCGAAGCTCGGCGTGGCGAGCTTTCAGATCGCTTCATAAATGAGGCAGTCCCTTCCTGTGACTATTTCATTGTTGTCGAGGAAGGCAATAAAGATGGCCTTTTTACCAAGCTGTGCGGAAATAAGATTCCTCTCGATATTGTGCAAAAAATCTCACAGATCGGCGAGCCTTTGGCTGCGGCTTTCCTAAAATAGCGAGGTCTCTGTGACACAGGAATTATGGCTTTTCATTCTGATGGTCGGCGCATTTGCTTCTGGATGTTTTTTATTCAAATGGCCGGTGTCAGTTGCAATGCTAGTCGCCTCAGCACTTGCAGCAATTGTCGGTGGCGTACAAGATCCGATTCGGCACTTGGTAGAAGGTACATTTGGCTATATTGATACAATTCTAACGATTGCGACAGCCATGATGTTCATGACTGGCTTCCGCGATTCGGGAGCCCTGCAAGCGTTGACGGCGGCAGTGATCAAGAAGTTCAATAAGCAGCCTGCGCTTCTGATGATTCTTCTGACCCTGGTGATCATGGTACCGGGGATGATCACGGGTAGTTCTACGGCATCGGTGCTGACAGCCGGTGCTGTAGTTGCTCCGATGTTTATTGCAATGGGTATGTCTACCATAGATGCGGGAGCGCTTATTTCGATTGCGGCAATTTTGGGGATGATTGCGCCGCCCGTGAACATTCCCGTAATGATCATCGGTGGGGGCGTCGACATGCCTTATGTCGGTTTCGAAATACCTCTTATTCTCCTAACGTTCCCGCTTGCAATAATATTTGCCCTCTGGTTCGGTTGGAGAAATGTGCGTAAGGTTGACCGTTCGCATGTGCTTGCATCGCTGGATTTTACTACACTGAACAAATATGGCGCTCTTAGGCTGTTTTCTCCGCTCATTTTTATCTTTGTATTGATGATTCTAGATAAGACTGTGCCACATATATTCGGTTTTGGCATGCCGCTTATTTTCATGTTGGGAACAGTTCTCACCTGGGTAACGGGAACCCGCTTCAACATCTTGAAATCTGCAAAGAAATCGATCGGAGATGTGCTCCCTGTACTGGGAATTCTGGTAGGCGTAGGCATGCTTATTCAAGTGATGACGGCCACGGGCGTGCGCGGGTTTATAGTTGTAAATGCATTGTCTGTGCCCTCTTCGCTTCTATACTTGATGATCGCTATCTCTATTCCACTTTTTGGCGCGATCAGTGCGTTTGGCTCCGCCAGTGTGCTCGGAGTGCCTTTTATGCTCGCATTGCTTGGTCATGACCAAATTACTACAGCGGCTGCGCTTTCGCTGATAGCTGCTATTGGCGACTTTATGCCTCCAACGGCGCTTGCGGCCATTTTTGCGGCTAAAGTTGTTGGCGTTGAGAAGTATGGGAGCATTTTGAAAAAGCTGGTTGTCCCCGCGCTGATAATAATAGCCTGGGCATTGTTTTTTATCTTGTTCTCCAAGCAGATCAGCGCTCTCTATTAGAAAGAGTCGAAGGAAGGTGTCCATGTTTTATATCTATCTTGGGATTCTGGCAATTGTGCTGGCTCTGACGGTATGGGAGCTCTTCGATACGAAGAAGCTTTCTATGCAGATTACGGCAGCGATGGTGATTATGCCGCTTCTATTAAGGCTTCTGATGATCAAGTAAGCGAGGGATTTCCATGCAGAAACATACAATAACAGCGATTATATGCCTTGCGGGAGCTATTGTGGCTTCTGCAATCGCAGGCTCTTCTTTTCTGGCAATGCGAAAGCCGGATAAAATAATAAGGGGACCCGGTGTTACCGAAATAAAAATGCTCTCTGAGTGGTTTCCGGATCTGAAAGGGAGCCCTGGCGATACAGAAGTATATATTATGGAAGGAGCCGATAATGGAGTCTCCATGCTGGTGCTTGGAGGTACTCACCCCAACGAACCAGCGAGCCATCTTGCCGCCATTTTGCTTATCGAGAACTTCCTACCTAGAACAGGTACGCTCTATGTGATCCCTCGAGCAAATGCCTCCGGTTTTACGGCAAATGATCCACAGGAAGGCGCTCCACAGCATTTTACCATCGAAACACCAAATGGTTTACGAGTCTTTAGCTATGGGTCGAGAGCAACCAACCCCATACATCAATGGCCAGACCCAAACATCTATATTCATGCTTCGTCAGGTCAGACACTCTCGGGGAGTGAGACCCGCAACCTAAACCGCGGTTATCCGGGCAGAGCCGATGGCACACTCACCGAAAAAGTCTGCTATGGAATAGTTCAACTTATCAAGGAGCAGAAGGTCACTATAACAGTGGATCTGCACGAAGCATCTCCTGAATACCCGGTTATCAACGCAATCGTAGCACATCCAAAAGCCATGCAACTGGCATCGGATACTGTGCTTGGCCTCGAAATGCAGGATATAAAGATCAGTCTCGAGCCCTCGCCTGTCAATCTCCGCGGACTTACACACCGCGAACTAGGAGACTTCACAGACACTCTGCCTCTCTTGATGGAGACCGCAAACGCTTCACAAGGACGATTGCGTGGGCGTACAGACGAAGCTCTTGTGTTGACCGGCAAGGATAAATGGTACGTGCGAGCTGCAAAGCTCGGGCGCCTCTATGTTCCATACGATGAGAATGGCCATCCTATTGAAGAACGGGTGGGAAGACATGTTACGGCAATAGCCGAGATTATCAATTCCTGGAATTGGGAGCATCCGGAAACACCCTTGGAATTCGACAATATTCCCGGCTATGAGGATTTGCTTAGTAAGGGGCTTGGAGCTTATCTGCTGCCTGTGCAATAAGACCCAAAAATGGAGCTAAACTAAGCG
>JAAYWE010000142.1 GCA_012516755.1 Treponema sp. | reverse complement strand
TTTATCATAGAGCTTTCCTAAGAACATAAGGGCCTCCTATGAGGAGTATAGCAAAACTGTAAAAGATTTACAATGCATTACGTATCATTTCTTCAAATATTTTTAAAAAATATTCCCTTCAGATTGTGCTGAAAGGAATTATTTCCCCTACTCCCTTATGTCAACTGTAAAAGTACGGAGATGTTTATGTCGATTATAATTATATCAAAGTGTAGTGGCGGAATCCGTTGGAAGAAGCCACAAAAGACACAAAATGTATCCGTGGGGCATAGACCCTGCGGGCGGGAGACGCAAAATGAAAAAGTATGCGTTGGTAGCTCTGTTTGCGGTAATGTCGTTAGGGATGGTGTTTGCTGTAGTGGCTGTGCCTCCTACTCAGGGCAATATTTCCATTACTGGCGAGGTAAAAGAAGCCTTTAGCCTTTTAGTACCTCCTGATTATAAAGGTACTATTGAAAATGGAGATGTGGCCGAGACATGGCAAATTGGAAATGTTGCAGTTACCAGCAACGTCAACAATTGGACCATCAAGTTGACGAGCAAAACCGGAGGCGTTCTGCTTCATAGCAGCGAAAAAGATGAGATTGCTTACACAGTGACGTTAGAGGGGCTCGTTAAAGACCAAAGCCTGAAGAATGAATGGCAGAGTAAGCCTCAAGGCAGGACTTCAAAGGGAGGTAATTCCTATCCATTCAGCATCACATTCGGTCCGTCTACAAATTACTATGAGGCTGGCTTCTATAATGATGTGATCACCGTCACCATCAGCCATAGCTGATCCGCAGCAGAGTGATGACAGGAAGGCCGTCCAGGCTAAGGCCGGGCGGCCTTTCATTTTTTAGCAGAAATTAGGCCTTATTCTTGTTTTGGGCAGCTATCGCTGATATTGTTGAGGTTCTTGTTTTTTGCTCCTAGCCTTGCTTTTGTAAATGTGCCAGCTTTTGGCGCCTATTTTCATTCTTGCCGCCTTTTTATGCTCTTTGTATATCTGATGAAGTTCCTCGCGCAAGTCCTTGTTCCCTTCCCCGTTTTTCTGTACTTTTAACTCATGAATCGAAATTCTGTGCTGCGCCGTCCTTTCAGGTTTAAGTACTTCAATGCGACATTGTATTTGATCGCCGCTAATGTGATCATCTTTGCTCTGCAATATATTTGGCCTTTGCTTACATACGTGCTTGCTCTAAATCCAGCCGCTGTTGCCTCGGGCTGGGTGTGGCAGTTATTTTCCTACATGTTTGCTCATGCAAACTTGACTCACTTAATTGTAAATATGCTGGGGCTATATTTCTTCGGTAGGCCGGTGGAGCATAGCCTTGGTAGTTATGAATTTCTGCTCTATTACCTTGGATCGGGACTGTTTGCAGGCATTGCCTCTTTTGCGATTTATCTTCTTTCAGGCGCATGGAATACATATCTGCTTGGCGCATCGGGGGCGGTTTTTTCCCTATTGCTTGCATTTGCGGTGCTATACCCGAGGGCGATGGTATATGTGTATGGCATAATTCCTCTTAGAGCTCCTGTCATGGTTATAGGATATACATTGATCGAGATATTATCGTCTTTCCTGGGAGCGGCGAGCTCCGTAGCACATCTCACTCATCTGGCTGGTTTTGCGGCAGGAGCGGTCTATTTCCCTATTCGCTTAGGGGTAAATCCCTTCAAAAGGCTCAGCGATCGATAAACCTGCGGTTCTCCACCTCATAATGCATGTCTTCGAGGAGGTCCATTATGGTGTCTACAATGGCCTGTTTTTTATCTTCGAAAAATCGAAGATCGTATCGAACAGAATTTAAGAATTCTCTGTTATCGTGGACAGGGCTTATGTTGTAGATTACCCGATCCTTCTGCAGAATATCGTCTTCCATAGCGCCAGAAGGATTGAGTCTGAGAATGTTGCCATTGATTGATATAAGGCCAAATTTGGAAAAAGACTTGACATAAGAGGCTATTTCGCGGACGCCGCGCTTAGAGGAAGGGTCCCATGGCCGATAGCGCGTTCCAGCAGGGAAAACAAGGATCATTTTGCCATTGTGTCTAGCGCGATCGAGGGCTCTCATTGCGGCGCGATTTATCGATATACTTCGTTTCATTTCTTGGTATAGCTCGATCGGGTCGGTGAGTCTTTCCCTTATAATCTGCATAGATCGCGAAGGATAGATCACTATTCGAGTATATGCTCGCGTAAAGGCGTTGACGGCTGGATTTTCCTCGTTAAGTTTGATTCCAGCAATTGCCACTAGGTTTGAAGCGATTTGTTTGCCTTCGTCTCCCTCTTTTCGCAAGAGATAATGAAATACAGGCAGGTCGAAGTTCGAATAATGTTCCATTAAGAGTAATGTGGATTCTCCATTCTTGGCATGTTCGTATAGGTTTTTGAGGTTATCCAAACCCTCGATCCTCGAGCCATCTTCCAGATGGTCCGCAATAATCGCATCGATGAAAGGGAGAATCTGACTTATGCCTTCCTGATAGACATCGAGCTCAGAGACACGAGCTTCCTTTGGGACATGGGCAACTATTTCGCCCACTAGATGAGCGTATTTGCTCTTGATTGTGTCCATGGCATCCTTGACTCTAGACTATAGGTGTTTTATCAAGAGGTGTCAATTTATCCTGGTCATAACCTTATTTGGCCAGGAACAGAATATTATGCAGGCATAGACATGGCGATCGTTGTAAGCGCCAGCAGGCGCACGGATATAGCTTCTTTCTATACCGATTGGTTTTTCGAGCGATTGGGCGAAGGCTTTGTCGATGTAGTCAATCCTTGGAATCCTCGGCAGATTCGACACCTCAGCCTTAGACCCGAAGATGTGGCTTGTTTTGTATTCTGGACAAGAGACGCAAGTCCAATGCTCAGAAACTTGAGCCTGCTAGAAAAATATGCGTTCTATTTTCAGGTAACAGTTAATGGCTATGGTGTTCCGATGGAACCATCTGGTCCCGGAATCGAGGCAGGAATCTCGGCACTGAAAGCACTATCCTCAGAGCTGGGCTCGAGGCGAGTGGTGTGGAGATATGACCCAATTCTGCTTACAGAGCAATATAATTCAGTTTGGCACGTAGAAAACTTCAAAAGATTGGCAGGGGAGATCGGAGAAAGAGTGCGTCATTGTGTATTGAGTTTTTATGATAGCTATATGCATTCTGACAAAAGGCTTTCGAAGGCTGGATATAGAGTAGCGCCAGTAGATCGAGCTTCGAATGAGGTCAGAGATCTTGTGCTTGCTTTGGCTAGTATCGCTAGCGAAAATGGCCTTCCCTTATCGCTATGTGCGGAGCCTGAGCTCAAAGAGATGCTCGGCCTCGAGCATTATGCCTGCATAGACGCATGCATAATTGGCGAGCTTTCTAGATTACCTTTTTCATCGAAGAGAGACAAAAACCAGAGAAAAGGCTGTCATTGTATCGAGAGCGTCGACTTAGGGAGCTATGGCACTTGCCCAAGAGGTTGTCTGTATTGTTATGCCAATAGATGTAAGGCCAATATAAGCCAATAGCAACCAATAAAAAACCTTTTCAATAAGGAACGAATATGAGAGTTAAAAGCTAAGAGAATCGGCTAACAGACCGTCGCTTGAGAAAAATATCAGCCAATTCGGCAAAACCCGCACCGGACTCCTTTTGAGTTACAAAGTGAGGCGGCTTCTTAATCAACTCTCCGTATTTGAGGACATTTGCCATGCCACAGGCCATAGGAAAATGCTCGAACATTGGCTCATCGTTCGGAGAGTCACCGGCGAAGATAACTGTTTCGACCTCGGATTTGTCATCATAACCAAAACGAGCACTCAAAAAAGAAAGAGCCATAGAGAGCTTGTCGTATTCTCCCATCCATGCATTTACATGAATCGAAGATATTTTGGCTTTTGCCCCGCCTTCCATGAAGATCGATTGAATGCGAATAGCTTCAGAAAGAGGGAGTATTGGCTCTTCTTCGGCAAAATCGATCGCAATATCATAGAGGCGCGAGAATTGATCGCGTGCTAGTCTTGCGCCCGGTATTTCGGAAAGCACGCGGTCGCGCAGCGCCAAGAGGCGTGGATCGGTATTTAGAATAGCATTTGGATGCGAAAGCGTAAGAAGATGGTGCCCTTCGCCTTCCCAAAAGGCAAAAGCGCCATTTTCGCCCACCACCCCATCTGCTGGCCATTCGCGCGCAATGAGATCGCACCAGCCCGCAGGCCTACCTGTTACTGGAATAACCTTTAGTCCAGCCTCGTGAAGTCGCCATAGCGCAGCATAACTCTCTGCGAGGAGCTTTCCATCCGTGGTGAGTGTGTCGTCGATGTCCATGAGAATATAATTGATCTTTTTCGCTTCTTTGTCGGTGAGAGAGCTTAT
>JAAYWE010000141.1 GCA_012516755.1 Treponema sp. | reverse complement strand
TTTATGGTCTCCTCAAGTTCTTTTGTCTCCTGGGCGTTCATCCCAGCAACAGGTTCGTCAAGTAGAAGCAGAAAAGGATCTGTTGCAAGAGCGCGAGCAATCTCTAGTCGCCGTTGTTCGCCATAAGGCAGATTCTTTGCCGTTTCATTGACATACGTATCGAGTTTGAGTTTCTTGAGAATGGTGTAGCTCTCCTCGATGACTCTTTGCTCTTCTTCTCTTGTTATGGCATTGCGGATTATTGCTGCAAAGACTCCTGCCTTGAGCGAATTGTGGCGGCCAATCATGACATTTTCGAGAACGGTCATATTGTTGAAAAGGCGGATATTTTGAAAGGTTCGGGCTAAGCCTTTGCAGTTGATGACATTGGGCTTTAAGCCTTGTATTTCCTCGACGCGTCCATCTCGATTTCGAATCTTGACCTTTCCTTCTGTAGGCTTGTGTACACCTGTTATGCAGTTGAAAATCGTGGTCTTTCCCGCGCCATTGGGGCCGATTAGAGCTGCAATTTCTCCTTCGTCAATGTGCATCGATACTCCATCTATTGCACGCAGTCCTCCAAAAGCCATGACGAGATTGTCTATCTCAAGGATTTCATTATAGTACTGCAACTTCTCCGTACTCATTTTGCAAGCTCCTTTTCTGTGAAGGTGTATTGCTTGCGCTTGCGAGGAATTAGGCCATCGGACTTAAAGATTATGACGAGGATCATTGCAATGCCATATATAAGCATGCGGTATTGCGCAAGGGGCCTGAAATACTCGGGCAGGAGTTTTAGAAGTATTGCCCCGGCGATTACTCCCGGAATGGAGCCGGTTCCGCCTATGACAACAGCCATCAGGATCATTATCGATTCCCACAGAGTAAAACTATCTGGATTGATATAGGTGGTCTGGCTAGCCATCAGCACTCCGGCAATTCCAGCCCAGAATGTGCCAACCGCAAAGGTTATCAATTTGTTCTTGACCATATCGATGCCCATCGCTTCGCAGGCTACCTCATCTTCGCGCATCGCTTCGAGGGCCCTTCCGACCTTTGAATCTTCGATTCGTCTCACAACGAATATGGTAATCATTACGAAGACAAGAGCTATAAAGTATATATACGTGGCAGCCTCTGAGGGCTGCAGTTTTTGACCGAGAAACCAGGGACGAGGAATAAGGCTTATGCCGGTAGCACCTCCTGTTAGATCGCCGGCATTCTGCATCACCATGTGAAAGATCTCACCAAACGCAAGGGTGACAATTGCAAGATAATCGCCCCTAAGTCTCAATACCGGCAGACTCAATATTACGCCAAAGATCGTCGCTGCAATGCCTGCGAGGGGAAGAGATATCCAAAAGAGCCAGCCTGGATTTAAGCCCGCCGCGATGAAAGAAGGCCCGATATATTTCCATATAAGGCCATAAGTATAAGCTCCAATGCCGAAGAACGCTGCATAGCCTAGATTGAGAAGCCCTCCGAGCCCTACGATGATGTTGAGGCCTAGACCTAAGATCACATATATGAATGCGGTGATCATGACATTGGTGTGGTACATACCAAAAAGAAAGGGAAAAGCCACGGTAAATCCAAAGACTAACAGAAGGATTAGCGGGCGAAGCGCAGGGTTTTTAAGGTATCTTCCATTTAGCGCACGGTTATTGATAAGGCCATTCTCGATCTTTTTTTTGCTTGTCCGTCTTTCATTCCACTCGAGAGCCTTGGTCCAGACGAATGAGAGCACGAATGCTCCAATTCCAATGAGAGGAAGGACATTCCAGCGGAAATTGATATGAGCCACTCCCCTTGTCACATTGACTTTCATAACCATGATGGGGAAAAATAAAATCATGAACCAAACGGCGATAATGAGTGATTTTCCAATATCTTTAAGAATAGAGCGTGCTTTCATAGTCTAGACCTTCTGTCGTCGAGAACGACCAAGAATTCCATCGGGCTTTATGAGAAGTATGATTATGAGAATAAGGAAAGCAAAGGCATCTTCATAATCGCTGGACACATAGCCCGTACCGAAGCTCTCTGTCCACCCCAGGACAAAACTTCCGAGAACCGCTCCAGGGATACTTCCGATACCTCCAAGAACTGCGGCAACGAAAGCCTTTATGCCAGCAATGAAGCCGATGTAGTAGTTTATCTGTCCCATATAGGAGCAGATGAGTACCCCTCCAATGGCTGCAAGCGACGAGCCAATGACAAAAGTGAGCGAAATAACTTGATTTATATCGACACCCACTAATTGAGCCATGTGCATATCCTGTGCGGTAGCGCGCATCGCTTTTCCCATACGGGTGAATTTTATCAGCAAAGTCAGCAGAACCATTATTATGGCTGTGGTTATGAGTATTATGAGTTGAGTGGAGTTTATGTAGCTTCTATAGGGCAATAGCCAGCTAAATTCAGGAAGATAATTGGGAAATGGAAGAAATTTTTCGGTCTGTGAAAGAAGCACAAAATTCTGAAGTATTATCGAGACGCCGATGGCACTGATCAAAGCCGACAAGCGCGGTTTTTCCCTGAGCGGCTTGTATGCGATTTTCTCGATCGTAAAGCCGAATGCCGCGGCATATATTATCGAAAGCAGAATTGAAAATACAAGGACAAGGCTGACGGGCATGCCCTTGGAAAAGAAGAATCCCCCTAAAATAAGGGCGGTGAAACCGCCGATCATATAGATCTCACCATGGGCAAAATTGATGAGCTGAATAATGCCATATACCATGGTGTAGCCTAATGCCATGAGAGCATAAATGCTACCTTTTGCTGTACCACTTAAAAAAAGCTTAATAAAATATTCCATGTACCGATCCTCGACAGCAGGATTGGAAAAAGAAGCCGTTCCGACTCTTATGCCAGAACGGCTTCTGAAGATTCAGAAGAACTCGCCCCTTACTTTAATACTATAAACTTACCGTTCTTGACTTGGAAAAGGGAGTTACCATAGCCTACTATATCTCCCTTCTTATCGAATGTTATCCGGCCAAGCACCGTGTCTACGTATTCTGACTGCAAAGCTGCCACGATCTTATCGTAATCCGTGGATTTTGCCTTTTCGATGGCATTGAGCAGCGCTTGGGCTGAAGCATAAGCATTTAAGAAGAAGGCTCCTGGCTCGGAACCGAATTCTTTCTTATGAGCTTCGATCGCCTTGTTGGCCATTGGGTTGGCAGAGGTATCGGTTGGGCCAGTAGCATAGACGCCTTCCGCGTATTTTCCAGCCACTTCGATAAAGGTGTTGTCCTTTATGCCGTCTTCGGAAATAAAAGCTACATTTATTCCCTTCTCTTTCATCTGCTGAACGAGTTTGGAAGCTTCAGGGTGATATCCGCCCCATACCACAGCATCGACTTTGGCGTTGCCAACTTTATTGATTACAGCGGAATAGTCCGGAGCACCGGGGTTGATGCCTTCGAAAAGTGCTACCTTGACGCCCATTTCCTCAGCAAACTCCCTTACAGACTCCGCGAATCCTTTGCCATAGTCGCCCTTATCGTGGAGAACTGCTATTTTCTTTACCTTGAGATCCTTTACAAGAAAGTCCGTTGCAAGCCTTGCTTGTGCATCATCCGGGGCGATTGTGCGGAAGAAGTTCGGATATTCACCACTCTGGGTAAGGAAAGGTGTTGTTGCGGATGGCGAGATGCACACTAATCTGGAATCCTTATAAATTCCCAGTGCTGCTTTGGTAGCTCCAGAACAAATATGGCCGATGACCGCAGCGACCTTTGTGCTTACCAGTTTGGCGGCTACGTTGGTTGCAATCTCTGGTTTGCATTGATCGTCCTCGATAATGAGCTCAACTTTTTGGCCATTAATGCCACCCTTGTCATTGTATTCTTTGACAACCAGCTTGGCAGCATTGACAGTGGGTAGACCATAGGAAGCCAGGTCCCCGGAGTGGGCGCCGGCGACACCAATCTTTATGGTTGGAGCCGCAAATACAGCTTGAGCACCCAAGAAGAGCACAAGGCTCACAATGGCTGCAAAGAGCATTTTTCTTTGCTTCATTTTGAATTCCTCCTTCCGCATATACGAAACATGCGCATAAATAATGGAATGAAGCCAATTTCTGCGAAGAATATATATCCCAATACTCCGTGTCAAGGTGTTTCTATCAAAAGTAAAGCATTTTATTTCTAAAAGGCATAATATTTTAATCTTTGCATATTTCGTTTTAATATTCGAAATACTTTTCGGCAAAGGCTTGACTAAAAGCAGCCTCAGGATAATTTCTCAGAAATTATCGAATTTTTTCATTTTATATATTGACGAAGTGCCATACTGAAGATACAATGCCGAAAATGTTACTATGCATAGTAACATAGATTTGTTGACATGCAAATGCCGATGGCTATGGCATGGACAGATCATTTTGCCTTATAAGGGAGAGGTTGTATGAGTAATCGTTTTGCAAAATTGCTCTATGCGATTGGATGTGCAGGGATCTTGCTATTGTTATCTTGTGCGCCAAAGGGCGCAAAAGTTGTCGGTGTGGCTAAATTCGTGTCGCATCCGGCTCTCGATGCATTAGAGAAAGGCATTTTGGATGAGCTCTCTGCATCAAAGGCTGATTATAAGGTCGATCTGCAGAATGCGAATGCAGACATGAATACGGCTGCCCAGATCGCACAGCACTTTAAACAGGAGAAGGTTGCACTCGCCGTGGGAATTGCGACGCCAATGGCTCAAGCACTCGCAAATCAGATCAAGGATCGCCCGGTCATATATTCTGCTGTGACGGATCCTGTTGCTGCCGATCTAGTAGAAAGCATGGATAAGGGCGGACCCAACGTTACCGGCACATCCGATATGACTCCTGTTCGGGAACAGCTGGATCTTCTATGTTCATTGAAACCAAGCATAAAGCGCATCGGAAATATCTATGCTTCAGGAGAAGCAAACTCAGTTGCTCTAGCTGAGATCGTCAGAGAATATTGCCAAGAGCATGGTTTAGAATATGTAGAGTCGACTATTACGAATTCTTCCGAGGCTAGGCAGGCTCTTCTCTCTATTGCAGGGCGAATCGATGGACTATACCTGGGCAATGACAACACGGTCTTCTCGGCGCTTAGCGGAATTGCGGAAGTGGGAATCGATAAAAAGATTCCAATCGTGACTGCTGATCCCTCTTCTGCGGAGACAATACCGGTGCTGGCGGCTCTCGGATACGACTACTATCGCATGGGTTTGGCTACTGGCAAAATTGTGGTGCGCATATTGAATGGGGAAAAAACATCGGATATCCCTGCATTTCTGTCCAAAGAGAATGAAGACATGACTTTCGTACTCAATCTCGATACTGCAAGGAAAATCGGCATATCAGTCGATCAGTCTATAATCGACAGGGCGAAAGTAGTTATCTCAGATGATCAACTTGTGCGGAAGTAATCGATGGTAGAAGGAATACTCGTCGAAGGATTAATCTATGGCATTCTTGCGTTCGGAGTTTTTGTAAGCTTCAGAATTCTGGATTTTCCTGACTTGACCGTGGAGGGATCTTTTCCTGCTGGAGCTGCTGCAGGCGCAGTAGTAGCTTCGGCTTTCAATCTATCCTCAAATGCTGTTCTGCATGGGTTGGCGGTACCGGCTGGTATGCTGGCGGGTTTTGTTGTAGGAGGGATAGCAGGTTTTGCCACTGCGGCTGTTTATCACAAGTTAAGAATCCCGCCCCTGCTTGCAGGCATAGTTACTATGACGGGATTTTATTCGATAGATCTGCGTATCCTCGGTGGAAAGCCAAACTATCCACTCATAACTAACAACCCCATGCTCAAGCTTGCGCGTTCATTTCTCGGAGGTGCGCTTCCCTCGGAGTGGTCGCTCTTTGCATCATGCGTGCTGGTATGCCTTGTGCTCTTTGGGCTTCTAGATCTTTTCTTTCATACCGAGATTGGCATTGCGATGGGTGCGCTTGGAGACAATGAGAATGCCGTCATTCAGGCTGGCATTCAGCCAAATAGATTGAGAACCTGGGGAATAATGCTCGCCAATGCTCTTCCAGGTCTTTCCGGCGCAATGGCAGCCGCTTATCAGGGTTTTGCCGACGTCAATCTCGGACAGGGAGTGGTGGCTTCGGGCCTTGCCACAGTTATGCTTGGCGAGCTCATTATCCGTTCGCAATTCATAAGCGTTCAGCTTCTCAGGGTTCTCATTGGATCGATCTTGTTTAGAGCATTGATGTACGCGGCTCGCTCATGGGGCTATGTTGCCGGTATTACCCCCAATGATCTAAGGCTTTTGACTGCGCTTCTTATAATACTATCCGTGGCTCTTTCTCGAATCAAAAGGAAGCGCTGATGAAAAAAAGTTGGGAAGAAGGATGATTTTATGGTACGCATAGAAGATGTCGTCGTAAGCTTTGATTTGGGAGGCGGGCAAGAACACACTGTTCTAAATAAGCTTTCACTTGAGGTAAAGCAAGGTCAGACAGTGTCGATCATCGGTTCGAATGGGGCTGGCAAGAGCACGCTCCTCAATTCTATCGCGGGGAGTATTCCATTGCATGCTGGACATATTCATCTAAATGGCGAGGATGTAACCTCCTGGGCAGAATGGGAGCGCGCCAGGTATCTGGGTCGAGTGCGCCAAGATCCTATGGCAGGGACTGCTGGCGAAATGACGGTAATCGACAATCTAGCTCTCGCAGCTCGCAAAGGGCCTCGCCGATTTCGCATTGCGACACCTCCGCGATTTGCCCGAGAAATGGAGAGAAAGCTTGCAGAGCTAGGCATGGGTCTCGAAAGCCGCCTTCGTGAAAATGTTTCGCGGCTGTCGGGCGGTCAGCGACAAGCGCTAACGCTTCTAATGGCCGTTATCTCTCATCCGACGATCTTGTTGCTTGATGAGCATACGGCCGCACTCGACCCGGCGAATGCGGAGATTGTGGATGCCCTTACGCGCCGATTTATCAATGAATATGACTTAACTGCTCTCATAATCACTCACGATATGAAGCGCGCATTGGAGCAAGCTAGCCGAGTGATAATGATGCATGAAGGTGAGATTATAGCGGATCTAAGCGGTCCAGAAAAGGAAAAAATGAATGTTGCCGCGCTTGTTCGCTTATTCAAAAAAGTGCGTGGATCGGAGTATGCGGAGGATAGGGATCTGCTGATCTAGGTCTCTTTTGGGATTCATGCCGGACAGCCGAAACACTGTACATTGTCGCTGGCAGTTCGCACCAGCTATTTTGCACTGGCGACCTCCAATTGCATTGATTTTCCGATTGCCGATTCCCATTTAGTTCTGGAAATTAAGATAATAGCGATAATCGCGCTTGCATAGTTCGAGAACAAGTTTCCCCAGAAGACCGCATAATACTGGAGATACTTTTCTGTCACGAGAATGAAAGCATAGCGCAATAACCAGATTCGCAGAATTCCCAAAACCAGCGGGACTCTGGTTCGGCCAAGCCCTATGAATGCCCCCTGGATCGTAGTGGTTATTCCAAAGCCTATTACGGAATAAGTGTAGATATGCAGAGCCCTGTTCGCAATTTCGAGGACATCTTGTCTTCTTGTAAATAGTACAGTCAGCCTCGATGAGAGAGGGACTATTATGGCGATAAGTATGGCGGCCGTTAAGGCGCTGAGAGTAGTGCCATGGACCATAGATTCCCTGGCCTTTCTTGGATTCTCCGCGCCGATATTCATGCTGACCATGGTCGTAACTGCCGAACCAAATGCGCTGGGAACATTGAAGGCAACTTGCGTTATGTTGTTGGCTATGCCTTGTCCATTGAGAACCACAGGTCCATATTTTTCCACTTCGGTGTTGATTAAGAAAAAACCGAGATTGAGAATAAAAGTATTTGCCATGGCCGGTGCGCCTATGCGAAAAAGCTGTTTTGCGGCGACCGGATCGAATTTGAATCCTTTGAGCTCCAGTCTATCGGGCCCCTTTTTTAGAAATAGCTCCCAGAACATCCATAGAGTGATAATGATATTCGCAGAAAGCGAAGAGAGAACGCAACCCACAATACCCATACGAAATTCATAGATATAGAGGAAGTTGAAGGCAATCTTGAGTATGAGCATGAGTACCATTCTTATGAATGGCGCTTCTGGCATGCCATTTGCGTTCTTGATACCGTTGTAAATAGACTCCATAAAGGAAAATGGAAGTACAAGAGCATAGAGCGAAAGATATAGAAAAACGTTGTGAGAAATACCTGGATTGACGCGCGACGAAATAACCTTAGCCGCCAGGACTAGAAAAGGTGCAGAAATACAACCAAGCATCGATCCCATAACCAGAATCTGCGTCGAAGTACGCTTTGATTCCTTGAGGTCACCACGTCCATTGAGCTGCCCAATGATGGCCATTGCGGCAACACTCAATCCCTGTGCCAAAGCCGTCGTCATATTAATAACTGGCTCGCTGAAGGTGACAGAACTCGCTACAAGAGTACCCGCGATATTGTTGATAAACAGTCCATCCATGAGAGGCATGAGTGCCTGAACGACACCAAGCATGAGCGTAGGAGCTGCAAGAAGCATCAAAGTAGAAGAAAGTGGGCCATTTAGAATATAGTCTCGCCGCAACTCAGTCGACTGATGCAAGAAGGCCAGTTTCATAGATTATGAAATATTTCTATTCTCTTTTTGAAATCTAATCAAGATATTCTACGATGGGTCGACGATAATGCAGCCTAGCATGTGGGATATATCAATCAAATGAATAAAGTCAGCAACACAAATGATAATTTTGATATCAGTGGGCTAATGCAATAGCGGCATGTCCAAGTCGATGCAAGTGCCGGCGCGATAAGGCATAATTAAAAAGATAATAGATATCAGATTCTGATATTATTGATTTCAAGCGATTATGGGTGTATTCTAGATTGGCCAAGAGAGATCACCGAGAAAGGAATCGAAAATGGAAGAATCCGACAATATCATCATCGAAAAGCGGAGCCTGGCTGAGCAAGTCTATCTTTACCTATGCAATTCGATCAGCAATGGAAAGATGAAGTATGGCGAAACTATCAATACTAGACGCTTAGCCGAAGAGCTGAATATCAGTATGATGCCCGTTAGGGAAGCGCTCAAAAGGCTGGAAACTGATGGCATTGTGGAGATAAAACCTCGCTCTATGTGCCTTCTTAGAACACCCACAAGAGAGACCATATTGGATGCAATTGCGGCTCGAGAGATGCTCGAGATCTATAGTGTAAAGTCAATATATGCCTCTATCGAAAATTCTCGTCTTGATGTGCTGAGAAAAATCATAGAAGAGATGAAAATGGCTATATCCGAAGATCCGATCGACCTTAGAAAATACATAAAGCACGATTGGCAATTTCATAAAGAGTTATGCAATCTTGTTGATAATCAGTTTGTGAATAAGTTCTATAAGGAACTGAATATACATCTCAATATGAGTTATGTATACGATATAGGTATAGAACCAAATGTCTCTCAGACTTTTAGGGACCATATAGATCTGGTGAATGCCTTGGCTGCTCACTCTTCGGAAGCCCTTAAGATCATCGAAAGACACCTGCGCACAAACAGGCAGAATATTCTAAGCGGCCGATTCTTTTCCTCGGAAAAGGAAGGGGGTAGCAAGCGAGCAGTATAGATTTGGAAATCTTAATCCATCAGCATTCCACCATTTACATTCAGTATTTCACCGGTGATAAAAGAAGATCTTTCTGAAGCAAGGAAGAGAACAGCCTCCGCTACCTCTTCGGGTTTGCCCATTCTCTTTAAGGGAATTGCATCTATGACTTTTTCCCTCTTTTCTATTGTCCATTCTGAGCTCATGCTGGTCTCTATAGCATGGGGAGCCACGGCATTGACCCTGATGCCATATTCCGCAAGCTGGCGGGCAAGCGATTTTGTAAAGGCATTGATTGCTCCCTTCGAAGCTCCATAGACAGGGGCAGCTGTTATATCGCCCATTTTTCCCGCAATTGAAGTTATATTGACAATGTTCCCTGAGTGTTGGCGAATCATATATGGAAGGATTGCCTTGCAAAAATAGAAGTTGCCATTGACATTCACATCCATAACTCGCAGCCACTGTTCTCGGCTCAGATCGATGATACTACCTCGCGCTATTATACCGGCATTATTGACAAGAATATCGATCCGACCTTTTGCGCTTACTATTGTCTTTACAGAATTGTTGACTGCGTCTAAATCCGTTATGTCGAGCGAGATAGCCATTGCGCCATAGTGCTTTTCTTGCAGAGATATTGCCGCATCTTGTGTGCCGGTCTGATCGACTAACACTACAAAGGCTCCTTCTCGGGCAAGAACCATGGCGATCTCAAATCCAATTCCTCTTGCTGAACCTGTAACTATAGCAGTTTTTCCTTGTAATTCCATATTATTCTCTCACTCAGAAAAGCAGTCTTGGCAAAGCAAGTACGAGGCCAGGGAAGAACACCAAAACCGAGACAGCAAGCACGGTTGCCCAAAACCATGGCCACATTTCTTTTATATATTCCGATATAGGCACATTTAGCACAGTACATACTGCACTCATGGCCAAACCAACTGGTGGAGTCATATTCCCCATGGTAATGATGGTACAGAAGAGAATTCCAAAATGAACTGGATCCCACCCTAGCTGAGCCGCCAGAGGAAGGAAGATTGGTGTAAAGAGCAAAATAACTACTGACCCATCGATGAACATTCCAAGAATAATGAGTATGAAGAGTATTATGAACAATACGATATAGCGATTGGTCGAAAAACCGAGTATTGCATTGGAAATAAGGTCGGGGATTCTATCAAAAGGAATTCCGTAACCAAAGATGCCAGAGAGCGCGATGATGAACATGATGCCCCCAACATCCATTACACTTTCCCCCAATGTTTGTATTAGCTTCTTTAGGCTGAGTTCTTTATAGGCAAAGATGCCTACGAAGACTGCATATACGCAGGCAAATGAACCCACTTCTGAGGGGGTAAATACCCCGATTCTCAAACCTACAAGGAGAAGAATAGGGAATAGCAATGCCCAGATATTCTCTACAATGGCTTGCATGCATTCTTGAAATGACGCCCGAGCGCGTTCAGCCTTGTAACCTTTGCGCCCAGAAATGATCCATACGGTGAACATATATACCGCCGTGAGAAAGATTCCCACAAATATCCCTGCAGCAAAAAGTCTTCCAATAGATACTTCTCCTGTTACACCATATAGAATAATACCTACTCCAGGTGGAATTGTTGCGGTTATAAGCCCAGTCCAAGCAGTACAGTTTGCCGTGAAGCCAGGCGAATAACCTCTTTCTATCATAGCGGGGCAGAGGATTCGCGCTTCCATTGCCGCATCCGCTATGGCTGAACCTGACACTCCTCCCATGAGAGTCGAAAGCATCACATTGACCTGAGCAAGGCCACCCCGCATGTGACCCGTCAAGACCGTAGAGAGCTTTATTAGCCTATTCGTTATACCAGAAGCATTCATAAGGTTGCCAGCAAGGATAAATAGGGGCACTGCCAGCAATGTAAAGTTTTGTGTCTGAGATATCGGTAACTGCGCAATAATGGTCATGGGCAGCTCCGGATGTTGAAGAAAAAATGCGAAACCAGAGATACCAATTGCATAAGCGATGGGCATCCCAATAGCAAGAAAGGCTAATAGCAAGATTCCAACGATTAACATATCAGTGTTCTTCCCTCTTATAGAGATCCCTTATCTTGAGAATGATGGTGATCATCTGCAACACAGATCCTACAGGAATGCTGACCATGACCCACGAATAACTAAAGCCCGGAATACCCTGGAATACTCTTCGATGAGAAAAAATACTCAGCTTTATGCCGTTGTAAGATAAAAAAATCAAAAAAATGAAGATTATGACATAGACGACTGTGGCGAGAATCTTTTGCATATTTTCGGATAAGCGAGCTACGAGCAAATTAATGTTTACAAGTTTATCAGCCCTCATTGCGGCATCTGCACTAAGAAAGACGCCCCATGCGAATAGAAAGAGCGATAGATCCTGCGACCAGTTTAGAGGGTGTCTGAGGGTCCTGGCGATAGCGCCAGAGAATATGAGCAATAGAGAAACAGTGAAGCAGACGGCGGAAACCAGGACCTCTGCCTTTCCGAAAAAATGATAGATTTTTCTCATGCAAACGGCTCCTCTTGTAGATATGGAAGAGAGAAGTAAAGGCGGCGCTACCGAGGAGGTACGCCGCCCAAAAGATATTACTTTGTTTTTCCGAGTTCCTTATAGACCTGATCTCGCACCGCGACCAAGTTGAGTTTTTGATAAGCTTTCTCGCCTGCGGCTTTGAAGGCAGCCATGTCAATTTCGCTTGCAGGAATAATGGTCATGCCACCTGCCTTAAGCACTTGGATATTCTTCGGATCGATTTCTTCGAGATAGCGTCGAGAGACTTCCAACCCCGCCTTATCGCACTCCTCTTGGAGAATTTTCTGATATTCTACAGGTAGGGAGTTGAACCACTTGCTGGATACCACCTCGAAATTGATGAGGAGAATGTGCTTGGTTTCGCATGCATACTTGGCTACTTCCTGGAATTTGCCGCTTGCTGTCGCAGTAAAGGATAATTCAAGGCCATCGATTGCTCTTGTCTGGAGCGCTGAATACATCTCCCCATAAGCCATTGCAACCGGAACGGCTCCAATAGCTCGAACGGATTCCTGCCAGATCGGCGCGGGAGGAGTCCTTATCCGTAAACCAGAAAGATCTGCCGGTTTGCGAATAGGCTTATTGGTTATCATCTGTCTAAAACCCTGGACCCACATGAATGAGAGAATCTTAATTCCTTGAGTGCGCTCGAGTTCAGCCTTCCATGCAGATACTGAAGGGATTGTATTGAGTCTCTTGACTTCTTCGAGACTATCGACAAAGTAGGGAGCGTTGATAACCGCGATTGCAGGCACATACATGCCGAGTCTTGCCGCATCGGTGTTCCATCCTATGTTCGCACCTTGTCTGATCTGCTCCAGAATATCCTCCTCCACACCCAGCTGTGCGCTTGGATAGACCTCGACCTTCAGATTGCCATTTGTCCTTGCTGATACTGCTTCAGCCATCTTCAAGAATGCCTCATGGTAAGGATCCTGTGTCGTTAGAACGTGCCCAAATTTAAGAACGTATTTTTTCTCTGTTTGGGCTGAGACCAGAAAAATAGCAGCGATTAGGAAAAAGACAACTAAGACCATCGACTTCTTTTTCACTTCAAGCCTCCTTGAACCTTGCTAATATCTAAGATAGATGATATCATCATTCAAGAGGTTGTCAAGATAAAAAATGAGAGATGTCCGGCATTTTCAAAACTGTGCTCTACCAAAAAGCGTAGAGGTCATTCAAGGGAAAGGAGGGTTTCCTCTTCTCCATATTCTTAATAGATATGCGGAATGTTCTCTTTATTTGTATGGAGCTCATGTTGTGAGTTTCAAGCCTCAAGACCAGACAGAATTATTATGGCTGAGCCCTTATAGCCGCTTTAGCAAAGGAACACCTATCCGTGGAGGGATTCCAATCTGTTTTCCTTGGTTCAGTAAGCACAGAACAATGGATTATCTTCCTCTACATGGTTTTGTTAGAACAGAGTTCTGGAATATCGAATCAGCAGAGGATCTGACCGATGGACGGACGAAGATTGAGCTTAGTACAGAAAGCGAAGAACCGCTTCCGGATTCATGGCCTTATCATTTTAAACTTAAGATCATAATTACTGTTGGAGAAAAGCTCGAGATAGCGCTTATAATACAAAACCTCGAAAATCTACCAATCATCTGCGAAGATGGATTTCATACATATTTTAAGGTAAATAATCCTCATGGCTGTCAGGTCAGAGGATTGGATGGGATAGAATACATAGACAGGACAAAAGGAGATATCCGAGAAAGACAGAATGGCCTGGCCTGCTTTGAAGACGAGATTGTTCATGCTTTCATGCATGCTCCGCAGCGCTTGGAACTTGTAGATCTTGTTGATAATCGAAGAATATGCATTGAACAAGAAAATATGGATTCAACAGTGCTATGGAATCCAGGTAAAGATGTAGGCGCGGTAAATTCCGAGATCTTTAGCGCATGGGACCAGTTTGTATGTGTCGAGTCCACAAACTGCCTGGATTGTCAGTTGAGCATTCCTCCATTAGGATCACATTGTAGTATACTGAGATTGAGTTCCATCTCATTTGATAAAGAAGAGAAAAGGCGCTAGATAAAGGAGGCGCTTGATGAGCCAGAAAATAAGGATAGATCGAGTCACGCTCGAACAGTTTTGTACTGATGTATTTATTAAGCTTGGACTTCCGCAGGATGAGGCTCAAGATTCAGCCGAGATTCTGGTTGCCGCCGATGCGCGTGGTATAGAGAGCCATGGTGTAGGGCGCTTATGGAGATATAAGAATGGCCTACAAAAGGGCATTATGAAAGGCGGGATTCTGCCGACGACTCTCCAGGAGACGCCCATTTCGCTAGTTCTCGATGCAAATGGGGCTATGGGTCTTTCTCTAAGCAAGAGGACGATGGCTAAGATCATCGAAAAAGCAAGGGTGGCCGGGGCTGCCTTTTCTTCGGTGCGCAACTCCAATCACTTTGGAATTGCAGGCTTCTACAGCGAGATGGCCGCCCGAGAGGATATGATTGGCATTGGCATGACTAATACGGCAGCACTCGGTGTACCTACATTTGGTCGCAAGGCCATGTTCGGCACGAATCCAATTGCATTTTCAATACCTGCTCATGATGGGCGAATATTCACACTCGATATGGCAACGACCGTCGTTACCAGAGGAAAAATCGAAGTCTACGATAGAGAGAATAAGCCTTTGCCCAGCGGTTGGGCTGTGGACACGAGGGGAAAGGGCACTTCGGATGCACACCGTCTTCTTGAAGACATGCTTTATCAGCGGGGAGGAGGGCTTCTTCCGCTTGGAGGAGAAGGCGAGCTATTGAGCGGGTACAAGGGTTATGGACTAGCAGAGGTAGTGGATATTCTGACTGCGATATTGAGCGGCGGTGTTTTTGGTCAAGCTGTCATCGATAGTCAGGCTACGTCAGCGAGGGTTTGTCACTTCTTTGGTGCGCTGCGACTCGATCTTTTCCGCGATGCGGAAGCTATCAAATCCGATATGGATCGCTTACTGACCGATCTCGAAATGGCCGAGCCAGCCGAAGGCTGCGAGCGAGTCTACTATGCGGGACTTAAAGAGCATGAAGCAGAGGCAGAAAGCGCCCATTTTGGTGTTCCGATCAGCGAAAAGGTTGCTTTGCAGCTCAGGCAGATTGCGCAGGAACTGGGAGTAGAGCCACCGATAATCTCTTAAAATAAACCGCTAGTTCAATGTACCACTTATACTGAGATTTCTCTAGAAAAGCTCATTATATCAGATTCTCGAAATATCAACAAATTTAATATTGACAGAACGAAAAACCGGACTTATGCTAAAAGTATCTTACCGATATATCGCTGGCATACCTTTAAAAAAGGGGAAAGTTCGTGCAAATGATACAGAAAGATCAAATCAATGCAACAAACAAAAAAAACATGGCTTATGAGATTATCAAGCAACGCATAATCAATAATGAATATAAGCCACTGGATACCCTGACTGAGCAATTGATCTGCAGCGAGCTTGGAATAAGCAAGACTCCGGTGCGCGAGGCCTTCAAGGAACTGGAAAAAGATGGATTTGTCAAAATAATACCAAGCATAGGATGTCTGGTTTCTAGCATAGGACTGGATTATATACATGAAATCTTTGAAATTCGAGAAATCCTAGAATGTGCTGCGGCTCGCATTGTTGCCGAACGAGGAGACAAGACGATATTTGAGGAGATACTCAAGAATCATGAATCATTCGAACTTGCGGAAAAGAAGAATATTAAAGGCTCCGTAGTCTCTGGATTCGAAATTCATACTGCCATTTTTGAGACTGTCGGAAATTCTCGACTTCTAGATTTCTATAAGAATATCCAGAATCACATAATACGCATACGCCTCTTTTTTATCTATCAATTCGACATGGAAAAAACAGAGAGAATGAATGCTGAGCATAAGATGATCTTGAAAACGATTATTGCAGGCAATTCCGAAGCTGCTGAAAAGGCGATGAGAGAACACTTAAGAAATAGTCAGGAACGCCTTAAAAGTCTGCTATAGGAAGGAGGACAACATGATTCATGTTCTAAAGATTGCCGAAAGACCAGACCAAAATATCATAGAATCATTTAGAAAATTAGCAGTTGCAACAATCTATGAAGCTTCTGGCAAGAAGGGATTCATAGATTGTGCTATAAAACCGCTTGCTAAAGGAATGAGAATCTGTGGCCCTGCTTTTACGGTACAGTGTGTTCCTGGAGATAATCTTATGCTGCATAAGGCGTTACAGACAGCAAAAGCTGGTGATGTGTTGGTTGCAAGCATGGGAGATGGGTATTTTTATGGTTATCTTGGTTCGCTGATGGGGACAGCAGCCATAACGGCAAAACTAGGGGGCCTCGCCATAGATGGTTGTGTCCGCGATACAGAAGAGCTTATTGAGATGGACTTTCCCGTCTTCTGTCGCGGAGCATGCATTAGAGGAACGGCCAAAAATGGCCTGGGAACAATCAATTATCCTCTCAATTTTGGTGGTGCAACAATTTATCCTGGAGATCTAATTATGGGCGATGATGATGGAATGGTGGTGGTTCGACGTCAGGATCTAGCTGATGTCCTTCAGAAGTCGCTTGATAGAGTCGCAAATGAAAAGAAGAAATCAGAGCAGCTTCAGCGCGGTATTTCGAGCATGGAACTAAATAAGCTCGAAGATGTCTGTATCGCACTCGGCATGAAAGAGGAAGAGTGAGGATATGAAGATATTCTATCGGGATCTACAGAACGCGGCGTGCGAAATTCTAAGGCTTGTCGGAGAAAGTAAAGAGAATGCTCAAATAGCCTCTGAGATTATGGTTATCAATGATCTGCGGGGAATAAGTACACACGGTACAAATCTCCTTCGAATGATAGCAAAAAGATGCGAAGCAGAGATGCTCAGTCTTCCCACAAGAGTTGTCGTTGTTTCCGAAGATATGGCGACTCTAGTATTGGATGGAGGAGATGGGCTTGGCCAGGTTGCAGGCTACAAAATGATGAATGCCGCTATAGAAAAAGCACATCTGTATGGTCTTGGTATGGCGCTCTTGAGAGATACCAATAATGTAGGCTCACTTGGTTATTATGTGCACAAGGCTGCCATGCAAAATATGGCGGCCATCATGATGACAAATGGAAATCCTTCCATGGCGCCGTATGGAGGGGCTGAGCCTTTTCTTGGGTCCAATCCAATTGCTTTTGCGGTACCTACTTCTTCCGAAATGCCCGTGATGCTGGATATGTCGTCGTCAGTTGTGGCAAGGGGCAAGATCAGAATGGCTGCTCTTAAAAATGAGAATATTCCTCTAGATTGGGCTCTGGATAGCGAAGGTAATCCAACCAGTGATCCACAAAAAGCGCTTAAAGGATGTCTTATGCCTGTGGGTGGCCCAAAAGGTTCTGGATTGGCAATAATTGTGGATATTTTTGCTGGCATACTCTCGGGCTCATCTTATGGACGAAATCTGAAGAGCTTCCATGAACTGGAAGGCAAAACAGGAGTCGGAGCTTGCTTCATAGCTATCGATATTTCGCGCTTTATGGCCGTGGATAAATTCAGGAATTTAGTCGGAGAGTATGCCAGAGCCTTGAAATCTTGTGAGCTTCGTGAGGGTTTCGAAGAAATACTCTTACCAGGAGAAATCGAGCTCAGAAAAGAACAAGAATCAAGAGAAGACGGTATCGATATGCCGGTAGAAGTGATAAATGACCTAAATGAGCTATTACGAAAAGCAGGAGCTAATTTTCTGCTGAGACCGATGGACCAATGTCGATGAAAGATGGAAAGGGGCATTTGATAAGGAATCGAAGATGAAGATGCGGCTTGGCTGTTTTGGATATATCAAAGATCTGGACACGATTGCGGCGGCTGGCTTTGATTGCGCAGAGCTGCACATTAGAGAGATCATGGCCATGAGCGAAGGCGAATTCAAAAAAGCTAAGAAAGCGCTGAGAGATTGTGGAATTCCTGCTGAAGTATTCGATAATCCTATTCCTCTCGATTGCTGCATATCATCACCTTCGTTTTATTTGGATCATTTTCGAGATTTTCTTGAAAAAAGCGCGGATCGAATTGCTGAAATGGGAGCGCGCTATATTGTCTTTGGAAATGGCAAAGCTCGAAGCCTTCCATCAGAAGGAGATATTTCGATAGCGGCCAGCAAATTCGATAACTTTTTTATAAGTCTTCTCGAAATAGCGGCAAAGCGGAATATCACGGTGCTTATAGAGCCGCTGGCTAAGAGTCTATCGAATATTGTGAATTCGCTCCCTGAGGCAATTGAATTCATAAAGAAATATGAAAAGCACAATCTCAAGACTCTTTTAGACTATCGGTGGATGTTAGAAGATGGTTGGCCTCTCACAGATATCGAAGACTATGAGCTCTATATCAAACATGTGCATCTAGACAATCCTCTGTCGCCATTTCCCACAAGGGTTGTGCCGCGGATGAATGATGGTTTTGATTATGCTCCTTTTCTAAACACACTCAAAAGAATTGCTTATAAAGAAATTATTTCCATCGAGGCGTGTGTATTTCAGGACTTTGCTAAGGAGATCAGGGAAGGCTTAGAATTATTTAAGGCTAATAATATCGAGCCATATCACAGCATTTCTTGATTCCAATAAGGAGGCATTCTATGAAGGCATTGGTATATTATGGACCTCATGATATTCGATATCAAGATGTTCCAACACCAAGGCCAAAAGAAGGTGAAGTCCTGGTACATGTAAGAGCTGTCTCTATTTGTGGCTCAGATCTTGCGGCCTATAAGGCTGTTTCCTCTATGAGGTCACCGGGTCTGATAATGGGGCATGAGTTCTCCGGTGAGATAGTTCAACTGGGAGAAGGAGTAGATAATCTCAAGGTTGGGAATCGTGTCGGTGTTATCACGAACATCTATTGCGGAAAATGCCCGGATTGCTTAGAAGGCAGAACAAATGTGTGTGATCACCGTTATATCATCGGTACAACAATGAAAGCCGGAAGTTACAACGGTGCGATGTCCGAATTTGTCGTAGCTCCAGCAGAGAAAATAATGCTCTTGCCAGATTATGTCTCATTCGACGAAGCCGCTCTTGTTGAGCCTTTGTCCATATCGCTTCGAGCGACCAAGCACGTGGCCCATGAAGTACCGAGCAGGGCAGTAGCGGTATTGGGCGTGGGACCCATTGGTCTAATGGCTATTATGTGCATGAAGAATCTTGGAAGCGCAAAAATAGTCGCAATCGATCTTCTTCAAAATCGGCTTGAACTTGCCCGAAAATGTGGTGCTACCGATACAATACTCTCGGGCCAAGATGTACCAGCCCTCATTCGGCAGATGACAGACAATGTGGGGATCGATGTTGTCTTTGATGCCGCAGGGGTTCCTTCGACAGTAAATACTGCCATCGAAATCGTAAGAAATGGAGGGAGCATCCTTATGGTTGGCATGGCATCGCCCACCCTGGAAATTGCGTATAAGCATGCGGTAAGCAAGGAGCTGAAACTGCAGGCCAGCTATATGTATACAACCGAAATGAAAGAAGGCTTGCAGATGATTGCAGATACCAAACTCAACGTAGCTCAGATGATCACTTCGCGGCACCCGCTTTCGGAAGGACCAGAGGTGTTCGAGGAGCTCGCTTCGGGCAATACCAAAGAAGTAAAAGTCATTTTGTTTCCCGAATAAAAGTAAGATATATGCAGATAGACTGAGAGGCTAGATAAAATGGAACTTGAAAAGACTGTAGCAATCATTACAGGCTCAGGTAATGGTCTTGGCATGGGCATAGCAAAGAAGATGTTTGCGGAAGGCGCAAGTCTGGCCTTGTGGGACATCGACTTTGAATCTGTAAA
>JAAYWE010000140.1 GCA_012516755.1 Treponema sp. | reverse complement strand
CTATATAGCGTCTTTTGCTGCAATTATGCAGTAGAGAAACTTGTTAGACATAAGAGGAGGCATGCATGACAAGAGTTGCATCATTCTGTTTAATGTCCTGGCTTTTAATTGTATTTCCAACTTTATCTTATGCAGATGGTTATAGCACAATAGGAGGAGGTGGTGGAGGTGAATCCAAGGCTGGAAATGTTAGTCTTGAGTTGGGTGGAATATCTCTGCTGGATGGCGAACGGAAACAATTAATAGCAATTGGTCTTGGTTTTATTTTTGGAGATGATGTCCCATCTGATTTACTCGATTATCCTGTCCCACATGAAGATTACACTGATCTGGGTAAGAGGCAAAAAGGTAATGAATATGGTATATTTGTAAAATACGGTTTGGAACTAATAGAGAATAATAATTTATTTATCTTCGGGTTAGGTGGCTGCTCATTTGCAGAAGAAGTAGATCTTGCACGGTCAAATGTCACAGGATGGTATTATGAACAATCCTCCAGCACAAAAACCTATGGAATATTTGGTGTTGGATTTGCTTATTATTTCAAAGAAAATAAAAAACTCCTCCAAATCGAATACGATAATAGACGCGGTATTACAGGTAGCATTGGTTTCTTTTGGTAAATTATTAGTAAATGTCTAACCACAGCATCCAGGCGGACGCGGCAGAGCCGCGCCGCTGATGCTGACCGTTATACCCAAGGAGAATAAATAAGTGACACGAAGAAGATCCATACTCGATGATTTAATTCTGTTTCCATGGTGGACCAACCTCATTTTAGCAGCTTTTGCTTTTATCTTATTCAGATATGTTGTCCCTATTATTACATTTCAAAATCCCTTCCTAAAGGGACTTGCTATGGCATTGCCTAGCTTTGCCCCTATCGCTGCCGGCATTCTCATTTTCGTTGCAGCAATCTCTGCATTTAATGCTTGGCGAAAAGGTCAGTTACTCGATGGTCAAAAAGGTTTGGAAACAATACGGTCCATTAGCTGGCAAGAGTTTGAAGAGCTTATTGGTGAAGCATACAGGAGAAAAGGCTACTCTGTGACTGAGACTGGTGGGGGTGGAGCAGATGGGGGGGTTGATCTTGTTTTAAGAAAAGATGGCGATAGAATCTTGGTGCAGTGTAAGCACTGGAAGATTGTCAGGGTTGGGGTCAAAGTGGTTCGGGAACTCTATGGTGTTGTTGCGGCAGAGGGTTCAACAGGTGGAATCATCATCACATCAGGTACATTCACCCAGGAAGCTAGAGACTTCGCAAAGGACAAGCCATTAGAACTTCTCGAAGGCTCTGAATTGCTAAAGCTCATAGCTGATGTTCAAAAATCACCCATGCATCTCTCCAATAAGTCCAATGGTATTACTTGTCCTTATTGTGGCGTGGAGATGGTATTAAGGACAGCAAAAAAAGGGCCTAATGCGGGAGAGAAATTCTGGGGCTGTTCAAATTTTCCAAAGTGTAAGGCTACCAAACCGTACAAGGCATAACCAAATAATCCCCCGGACGGCTTGCAGCCGCCGGTGATCATTGCGTTAGAGCAGGGGAACAAGAAGATGAGACACAGATTTTTCTACGCAAAAATAGGTGAGGCCAATGCACTTGCCGAAGATTACATAGCTGGTGCCAGCGAAATCCAGCGACCGGCCATTCCCATTTACTTCAACACCGATTTCGACAACCGGGCCGATTTCATTGCGCGAGGAGGATCAAAGGAACAGGGGGATAACTTCTTCTGGTGTTCCGACAATCAGGCACACGGGCATGCTGTTGTCATCCACCAAGGGAAATTAAACATCTTGGGCGTGTGCGGCGAGGTTATCTTCACTCGCTCAACAATTCATCCAAAAGTAGTCAACGGTTTTGTCAAGTTGCTACCTATTCAACCGGAAAAAGAATTCCGGTTGGTCGACACTCCGGCCGTTCTGGCCAGCATGACTGCCAATGCCTACTACTACACCGGCACTTTCAGGGAGATTTCTGACTACGGTTGTCTAAAGGCTCTTGAGATGCTTACATTTGGTCAAATGCAATCAGAAGAAAAAGGTGATCCCAAATGGATCCTCTCCTGTCTCAGCAGCATTGAACTTGAAACTATGCTTGCCAAGTTACTTGAGGAGCATGGGTTATTTGTCCCCGCCTATCGTGGGGGTGCGACGAAGGACATCGATATCTTCGCCTTCAACGATTCTGCCATATCAGTCACCCTTACCGAGAGGATCGTTGTTCCTGCCTATTCAGGTGTAACATTCCAAGTTAAACGGCAATCAAGTCGAAACTGTCCCCCGGAGGGATGCGACCACCTCATCTCCGTGACAAACGATGCGGCTTGGCTAGTCGCCGCCCTGAACCGAAGTCCGGAAACCAACAAATGGGTGAAGAGGTCACTCTCTTGGCTGCCAAGTCAACATCTGAAAGAGAACGGATTGCTCTAACAAGGGCATGCAGGCCGACGCGGCGGAGCCGCGCGGCTGATGCCCGCCGTGAGGCTTGTATTCTGATATGAAAAAAACCATTATTCTAGGAGCAGGTGCAACATACGGCTCGTCAACAACACGAGTTGATTTACCTCCACCCCTGCTCAAAGATCTACCCGCAATTATCAGCGATAAATTTCTGTCTCTCAACTCAAGTGTCGACGGACCATTTTTCGCAAAGGGGTTCAATCAACTCTTGGATCTTACAAATACAAGGAGTGATATAGAACAGTATCTTACAATTCTGCACATCTTGGGCTTAATTTCCAAGAGTATCAATCAGAAACTTGTATTTATGACAGATGATGAAATTGAGGCACTTCTGTCTAGCCAATACATCGAATCAGTTTTTAAGGATGATCAGTTGGCTGGCAAGGCTAGGCGCATATTGGCTTTTTTTCATGATAACAAAAATGTTGCTTTGTTAAATTAT
>JAAYWE010000139.1 GCA_012516755.1 Treponema sp. | reverse complement strand
TTCGTTTATGAAAACTATCGTCCAGCACGAATGGTGGAAGCCTTGAAAAGAAATGACAAATCTGCCTATCTATCAATTGTTAATGAATCCGGAAGATCGAGCTGGCATTACCTTCAGAATATCCATGCTGGCAACCCGCGAGAGCAGAGCCTTTCTATAGCCCTTATGCTTAGCGAAGATCTATTGAGTCCGGAAGGCGCATGGCGCGTGCATGGCGGTGGTTTTGCAGGTACAATCCAGGTCTATGTTCCACAGTCAAGATTCCCTGAATTTGTTGAGCGTATGGAGGCGGTCTTTGGAAAAGGCAGCGTACAGCGCATTAATATCCGGCCATTTGGTGTATGTAAGGTTCTTATGAATTAAATGCTCTATTAATACTAGCAAGGAGGGTTATGATGAGCGAGAAAAAAGGGTTTAAGCCTTATCTGGGCATAACTTTTTTGATCGGATTCGGCTTCTTCACAATGGGTCTTATGGATCCCCTATACGATACCTACGTGCCGATATTCCTCAGTAAATACCTAAGCAAAATGAGTCTTGTCGGCTTTTTCATGACGCTCGACAATGTACTGGCGATTTTTTTGATACCGCTTGTCAGCGCCTGGTCCGATAATACCTATACCAAGCTTGGCCGTCGGATGCCCTACATTCTGGTTCTTTTGCCCCTTACCGCTTTCCTTTTTGGCGCTATACCCTATGCTACGGAAGTATCTCTCGTGGCTTTGCTTGTAACATTGATCCTTCTAAATGTAACAAAGCAGTCAGTGCGCGGACCGGTGGTTGCGCTCATGCCTGATACGATACCGGCCGATTACCGCTCCGAAGCGAACGGTGTCATTAACACAATGGGCGGCATAGCAAGCATTGTGGGAACAATCGGCCTTGCGAGATTAATGGATCTCGATATAACGCTGCCTATCCTTGGACCTACCAAGGATAAGCTCCCCTTCCCACTTGGCGGCCTGTTCGTCATTTTAGCCGTGATCCTTCTTTTCATATTCATCCGTGAGAAGCAGCCGGATGCAAAGGAAACACAAGAACAAAAAGTGCCTATTCTCGAGAGCTTCCGAAATGTTGCCGCGCAGAAAGACAAGAGCGCGCTATATATTTTAATCGCAATATTTCTATGGTTTTTAGGATATCAGGGTGTCTTGCCATTTATCGGCAAGTATTCGGTGGATGTGCTCAGAACTTCAAGCGGTATGGCGGCTCTGGCAGCCGGAATGGTGGGCATAGCTTATGCCATATTCGCTATCCCTTCGGGCTATGTCGCACACCGCTTTGGCAGAAAAAAGACAATTCGTACATGCCTTTTGGTGATATCGATTCTCACCCTTCTCCTATTTTTTCACAAATGGATTACCGCTGGTCTATCAAATTCCTTAAGGTTGGGCTCATTCTGGGCGATCATGTTTCTTTTCGGGATTTTCTGGGTATCAATAATAACAAACTCTTTCCCTATGCTATGGCAGATGGCAGAATGGGGCACAATAGGAATCTACACAGGCCTTTATTATACCGCAAGTCAAGCTGCGGCTATTCTAGGCCCTGTATTGACGGGCGTCATAATCGATATTTTCGGATACCAGGGAATATTCCTCTTCTGTACAATCTGTATGATTTGCGCTCGTGCAATAATGGGTAAGGTGACAAAAGGTGAACCTTCGGAAATTCAGAACGCAACGCAGAAGTGATTGAAAAGCTCTGCAGTTTTTTCGATAATAAGAATAAGAGGTGCGGTATGAAATCGATGGATAAACCTAAAACGGCCGATAAGAAAAAACCCCAAAAAACACTCAAAGAAAAGCGTGCTGAGAAACGCGCTAAAAAAGAATCTAAAGAGAACGAATGATTGGCCCTAAAAAAGCCGCCTTAAATAGAGGCGGCTTTTCATTTTCAATTGATTACCACAAAAAGAAATCAATAAAGTCGGTTTATAATAGCAGAGCTTTGGCTATCGTTCTTAGCCTTAGGCCTCTTGTTCGTTCCATTTTACTGGAAGAATGCTCTTCTCTGTTTCCTTATCGAAGTATATAGCTTTTGCCATTACCGGAGCAAAAATGATTGTATCGCCGTGTTTGTAAAGGTGATGAGGTGGAATACGAGACACCATGCCTTGAGTTGGCGTGGTTGCCTGAAGATGAATCTCCGAACCGAGCGGCTCGACCACCGTAACCTTTGCATTGAACTTCTGGCCACGATGTACAGCATCGGCCACGGGAAGGTCTTCTGGTCGGATACCAAAGTAGACACTCTTACCAACATAAGCCTTTAGAAGCTCGGCATGCTTTGCATCGGGAGCGAGCTTGAATGATCCTTCGTCGATCAAAACCTGCCCGCCTTCTTCTATGACATTGACGCTCATGAAGTTCATGGGTGGAGAGCCTATGAATCCTGCAACAAACTTGTTGATCGGATTATTGTAGAGATACAAAGGAGAACCGATCTGCTGAATAAGTCCATCCTTCATGACGACGATCTTGTCGCCCATTGTCATAGCCTCTACCTGGTCGTGCGTTACATAGATCATTGTAGATTGGAGACGGTCGTGGAGTTCGATTAGCTCGGCACGCATCTGGACACGCAGTTTTGCATCGAGGTTCGAGAGAGGCTCATCAAAAAGAAAAACCTTGGGCTTGCGCACGATGGCTCGGCCTACTGCTACTCGTTGACGCTGTCCACCCGAAAGCTGCTTGGGTTTGCGGTCTAGCAACTTCTCGATATCGAGGATTCGCGCTGCTTCCTTGACACGATTATCGATCTCTTCCTTAGGTAATTTGCGAATCTTGAGACCGAAAGCCATATTGTCGTAGACGGTCATGTGCGGATAGAGCGCATAGTTCTGAAAAACCATCGCTATATCCCTATCCTTGGGCGGAACATCATTGACGAGCCTACCATCGATATATATTTCGCCCTCAGTGATATCCTCGAGCCCTGCGATCATTCGGAGCGTTGTTGTCTTACCGCAGCCCGAAGGGCCTACGAAAACCACGAACTCCTTGTCATGGATGTTGATGTTGGCATCTGAGACCGCTCTCACATTGCCTTCGTACACCTTTCCAATATTCTTGAGTTCAACCTTTGCCATGGATCCTCCTTTCAAGAGGTGTATGTTATGAAGACAGTTTACGACTATTTATAAAAGGCGTCAACCAAGGCTTATCGTATACCCCAGCTTGATTTTCTATGCATAAATCCTTCACCCAGCTTCGGAGATGTCCAGATCATTTCCTCATTGCATCGCGCAGGTTGCGATAGCCAATTAGGACTATCCCCTCGCTCTCTATGATTTTTTTCATAGTGTCGCTGTGCATGGTTCTGTAATTCCAGACTCTGCTTTCCCAGTCTGGTGTAATGGCTCTCAGCTCATGGCTGTCGGTTGAGGCATGCAACACGAAATGCGTAATACCTTCGGTAATGGAACCAAGAAGGCGTTTGACGGTCTCGGTCTGATCGCGAGGTTCATCTAAGGGCATCGCCAGAATGCCGTCCATCAGAGGCATGCCTTTTTCCCCAAGCTCTTTAAGATATCCAGCAAGGTACTTCCGGGTTTCGCAATCCGGAACAATGGACTCGAAACCCACGATATCTGGCTTTGGAAGCATCGCCGGTATCCTACGTTCAAGGGCTTGGGATATATAGGCGTCAAAAAGCTTTTCATGCGCTACCGAAAACATATGAGTGTCGATGTGGGTAGGCTCGATGCCTGCAGCATATACCATTGCAACCTGAGCCGCGATTTCTTTCATTGCGGCTTCGGGTTTCGCTCCAGATTGAACCTCCTCACTGGTCATGGGAAAATACCCTTCGGCATCCAGAAGTCCAGAATCTGGATCGCGAGTCGATACTGGTCCCCAGCGGTAGCCTTTCCACTCGCTCGTCAGAGTTGCATGAACGCCTACATCGACATCAGGGCGCGCCGCGCAGCGGCGCGCCACCTCCGGAAACCAAGGGCAAGGAGCCATCAGTGCTCCAGATGTTACAGTACCAAAATCGTATAGCTCAAAAAAAGCCTCTATCGATGAAAGACACATCCCTACATCATCTACGTGGACTATGACCGCCCTGTCGGAAGATGAAAGACCAAGCTTCTTCATAAAAGGATTTAAAGACATTCTGCATTCCTTTCGCTAATATAGTTTTAATGCAGGTGGCAAAATAGCACAAGAAAATATAAACACATCATGCCTGCATATTTCCAGAATAATACCATGAATACGCTGCAATACCAAATGCTGTCGCTACATTCAGCGAAGCCTTTGTTCCAACCAGAGGAATCTCGATGCATCCCAACCTGCAATATTGCAGCGCTTTATTGGAGACTCCAAGCTCTTCAGAGCCAACGACCATCAACCCTGGAAATGGAAAAGAGAACTTGTCGATAGCAATACCGCCAAGCTCAAGAGCAAAAACTCCCTGAATACAATCAAGCTCAGACAGCTCGGCTCTTCGCCATTTCATGCGCTCTATGGTTCCCATGGCGCTTCGGATTGCTCTGGGATGCATAGGATCCGCACATTCCGGCGAAATAATTATCTCTTCGAAACCAAGAGCTTCTGCGGTGCGAAAGATGCTCCCCACGTTAAAAGGCGAGCGCAAATCTTCCAAATATACTCGCATGCCCGCTCTCTTTGTGGCATGACCAGCCGAAGACCTGGGCACGGCTATGAAATCCCAATCTGCGACGCCCTGGCCGGATAGAATCATAAGTCTATGCCGAAATTTGTTTTCAGTTTGCAAAAAACCATAATAATCAAGAATATCGTCGAGCCCAGACAGAGACCCAAGAAAATCGCTGGCAGCCTTCACGCATTCCAATGTCGTCTCTTCAGAATCAGCAAGAATCTTAGCTATTTGCTTGACAAAAACAAGATCTTCGTAAGGAATGATAAGAGGATCGGCCTTACGCCATTCTCTTTCGAGCCTCTCGAGCAAAAGCACGGCTTTTCGCAATCTAGCACGACCATGGAGATTCCTAAAGTGAGAGATATCCATCATGATTCATCTTCTTTGTCATTCACAGAAGTGGCGGGCTTTATGCCATGCACAATTATACAAAATTCTCCTTTGGCCGATTCCGCAGGAAATCGCTGAACCAGCTCTTCGGCCTTGCCTTCGATTATCTCCTCATGTATTTTTGTTAGCTCCCTGCCTATGCATAGCCTTCTTTCGGGATCTATTGAGGCTATATCAGCAAGCAGTTTCCCGATTCGAAAAGGCGATTCATAGAGAACAAAGGATTCTCCGCGGTCAAGAAGTTCCTTTAGCCTTGTCCGCCTCTTGCCTGGTTTTGGCGAAAGAAAACCATCAAATAAAAAAGTCTTCCCAGATAGCCCAGATGCGCTGATAAGGCAGGCAAAAGCGCTTGGTCCGGGAATGGGTACGATCTTGTATCCTGCTGATCGCGCCATTCGCACCAGCAGCGCTCCAGGATCAGAAAACCCAGGTGTTCCAGCATCTGAACAATAGGCCACGTCTTTGCCCTCGCTCAAAAGGGCTATAACCCTTTTGGCTGCTTGTTGTTCATTGTACGAATGACATGAGATTAGCGGCTTACGAATTTCATATCGCGAAAGCAGCTTTAATGTGTGCCTGGTGTCCTCACACGCGATAATATCTACTGATTTAAGCGTTTCTAGCGCTCTCAGGCTTATGTCTTCGAGATTACCAATAGGTGTTGCAATCATGAAAAGTGTGCTCACAGAGACAATTGTGTACGATTACAAGCTATTATGTCTAGGCTTATCTTTAGATGCCTCGATATCTTTGATGCAACCAACTATGGTTCCAATACGATTCCAACTACGGCTCCAACTGCGATTGCGGCCAACTCCAGATAAGATATATCTATTCATAAACCTCAATAACAATTATCATTACGGACAATGAAGACCACAAATCCGCGAAAGATCTCCTTTTTGATCCTATTCCTCGCATTATTGCTTCTGGTTGGAAGGCTCTTTTATCCTTTTCTAACCGTAATACTATGGAGTGGCTTATTGTATGTCTTTCTCGAGCCAATTCATAAAAGGCTCAGAGGTCCTAATAATATAAAAAGCCGAAAAACCATGCGCTCTCGACTTAGCGCTTTGTTTTTATCTATTTTCGGCGTCATTATTATTCTTATTCCTCTTGCATTTCTCGCATTCAAGACAATACAACAGCTTGCGGATTTGCTCAAATTGAGCATCCACTTTGTAGAGGAGAATATCGATAAGTTGAGAATAGATCCTCAGAATCAAATAGGCTCAGCAATTCAGTCTCTGCTTGGTGATCTATATGATGTTAGTACTTTCGATCCGCTGAGGGAGCTACAGTCATTCCTAGCATCCGGAGTAAACCAACTTATAAAAATATCTACTTCCCTCATAATGAATATCTCCAAGTTTGTGGTTACTATCTGTTTCATGGTTTTTACTCTCTATTATCTCTTGATGGATGCTAGTTCTTTGGGAGACACCTTTGTTTCCATGATGCCTATAGCTCCTCAGTACACCAGGCTTTTTATGAGCAAGCTCCGCGAAACAGGCCGTCAACTTGTTATCGGGTATTTTCTCGTTTCGCTTTTTCAAGGTTTTATGATGTTCATCCTGAGCATTATCTTCGGTTTCAAGAATAATCTTGTGCTGGCGGTGTTGACAGCCATTTCATCCTTTGTCCCGCTTCTCGGCACTACCGTAGTATGGGCTCCAATGGGGATTTATCTTGCGGTTAACGGTCAACTTGTAAAGGCAATTGTCTTTGTCGCTTGCGCAAGCGTAATCGTTGCGACGCTCGATAATTTTATTAGGCCAATTGTGCTGGGAGAACAGATAAAGATACATCCACTCTTGCTTTTTTTCTCCATAGCCGGAGGCCTGGCAGTCTTTGGATTTAACGGGCTGATCCTGGGTCCAGTTATTCTGATACTATTTGTT
>JAAYWE010000138.1 GCA_012516755.1 Treponema sp. | reverse complement strand
GAAGCGGCACGAAGAAAACTGGGTGAGCGTCCATTCGATGTTCAGATAATCGGAGGAATTGCTCTGCATCAGGGAAAAATCGTAGAGATGAAGACAGGAGAAGGCAAGACTCTGTCTTCGGTAACCGCTGCTTACTTAAATGCACTAACTGGACAAGGTGTCCACATCATCACGGTAAACGACTATTTAGCCGAGCGCGATAGTCAATGGATGGGGCAAATCTATAAGTTTCTTGGACTTACTGTTGGATGCATCCTCTCGGCCATGGACAATATAGCAAGAAAGAAAGCCTATCTCAGCGATATCACCTATGGAACTAACAACGAATTCGGTTTCGATTATCTGCGCGATAATATGGTTTGGTCTTTGGATCAAAAGGTCCAGAGAGGGCATGCTTACTGCATCGTCGATGAAATCGATTCTATCCTTATCGATGAGGCTAGGACACCGCTTATAATCTCAGGCCCTGCGGACGACGACACTTACAAGGTAAATGAGGTCAATCGCCTGGCTTCGTCCCTTTTCGAAGTCAAAAAGAATCCTGAGACAGGCGATTACCCCGACGAAGCCAGGGGCGAACTTCTGGAAGGGGATTTTAAGATAGACGAAAAATCCAAACGAGTCATGTTTACTAGCGAAGGATTGAACCACATCGAGTCATTGCTACAGAAGAGAGGATTGATAAAGGGAAGTCTCTTTGACCCAGAAAACTTCCAATTTGTCCATTATTTTACGCAAGCGGTTCGAGCTCAGCATCTCTTCTCTAAAGATGTAGATTACGTTGTACAGGACAATCAAGTTCAAATCGTCGATGAGTTTACAGGTCGAATTCTTCATGGCAGACGCTACTCAGATGGTCTTCATGAGGCTATCGAGGCAAAGGAAAGAATCAAGATTGCCAGGCGCAATCGAACCCTTGCTACAATAACCTTTCAGAATTACTTTAGGTTATATAAAAAACTAGCCGGAATGACTGGAACCGCTGAAACAGAGGCCGAAGAGTTTAATAAAATATACAACCTCGACGTAATGATCATTCCCACAAATAGGCCTGTTGTTCGAAAAGATGAGAACGACCTTGTATATCTCAATGAAGCAGAAAAGTATGATGCCATAATCGGCGCGATAAGGGAAATACACACAAAGGGACAACCTATTCTAGTAGGCACGGTTTCCATAGAAAAATCCGAAAAGCTCTCTGCTTTACTCATTAAAAGTGGCGTAAAACATGAAATATTGAACGCCAAGAACCATGCACGCGAAGCTCTGATAATTGCAGAAGCGGGTTCGAAGGGAGCGGTTACCATTGCGACAAATATGGCAGGACGCGGAACAGACATCAAGCTCGGAGGAAATCCGGAGTTTCGTGCAAGGCGCAAGGCCGGTACCGAAGCACCTGAAGAAAAATACAGAGAGATCTTATCTCGCGAATACGAGACATGGACTAAAGATTATGAAGAAGTCAAGAGCCTTGGGGGTCTTTGCGTCATAGGAACCGAGCGTCATGAAGCAAGGCGCATCGACAATCAGCTGCGAGGCCGAAGCGGGCGTCAGGGAGATCCTGGACGGTCGGCATTTTTTATTTCGCTAGATGATGATCTGATGCGCCTCTTCGGAGGAGACAATTTCAAACAACTCATGGGCAAGGCTGGCATGAAGCCAGGAGAGCCTATCTATCATCCTCTGCTCAGCAAATCGATCGAAAGCGCACAGAAAAAGGTCGAAGAAAGGAACTTTGAGATACGAAAACACCTCCTTGAATACGATGATGTTCTAAATAAGCAGCGCAACTTCATTTATGAACAAAGAAATTCAATCCTAGCCGATGACAATCTTATAGAGAGGGTGCGGGATGCAGCCTACGAAATGCTGGAGGAACAGAATGCTATTCTCAGCCAGGCATTCAAAGATAATGCAAATAAGGCAATCCAAGAATTCGGCTCGTGGCTCTTTGATAGCTTTGGCATAGAAATGACAACAAAAGAACTAGGTGCGCTGTACAAATCAGGTGGGCTTGTTTCTGAGATCAAGAATAATCTTGATCTTGATCTCGATGCTAAAATACAAGTGGCAGGTGCGGAGAACCTCAATATTTTCATTAGATTTTCTTATTTGCAGGAAATCGATGAAAAATGGCTTAATCACCTGGAATCGATGGAAGCTCTTAGAGAAGCTGTGTATTTGCGAAGCTATGCTCAAAGAAATCCTTTGCTCGAATATAAAATCGAAGGATCAGATATTTTCGAATCCTTGATCTTTTCTATTCGGCATAATATCGCCTCAAAGGTCTTTAGAGTAAGAATCAAAGAAAGTACCCCAACGGTCGAAGCAACAAGTCCACGATCTACATCGAGGATAGAAGCGGCACAGACAAGTCATGAAGCAGTAAGTTCCTTTGTCGATCAAAGCAAATCAGTGCAGAAAGAGTCTGCGATAGCTTTGGCATCCACTCCGGCTACAGCCACGGTGGTCAGACAAGGAAAGAAAATCGGCCGTAATGATCCATGCCCGTGCGGTTCGGGCAAGAAATACAAGTACTGTCATGGCCGATAGAACCGCTTGATATCGGAAATGATGATATTGGACGCTTCCTAGAATGGCTGGAGTTTTTCTATGTCACTAAACTGCGAAGAAATAGATCTCATTCTAAACGAAGCTCCACTTGTCGGAATGAAGATTCAAAATGTCTATCAACCTACTTTTGATTCTCTCGTATTAGAACTATTTGGCAAGGGAATATTAACCCAGTATTATTTTAGCATCGCCCATAATGCCTGCAGACTCCATCCTTTAAGTACCCCTGCTCCCAAAAACGAACGACCCTTGCGCTTTATGGAATGCCTACGCTCAAGAATCAGAGGAGGCACTATATTACACGCAGCACAGATTAGCAAGGATCGCATAGTAAAAATAGATATTATCAGAGCAAACGAAAAGGGGGTTGCGGAACAATCCTATTTATATGCAAGATTATGGAGCGGAGCGGGAAATATCATCCTTGTCTCTGTTGAAGGTATCATAATTGACGCCCTGCGACGCCTACCGGCTCGCAATGAAGTATCCGGGGCAGCATTTGTGTTGCCTCAGCAGCTTGATTCCAATAAACAACCTTCCAAGCATTACGTGGTTCGCGATCTGGAAGGCAAAGGCACATTTTGGCAAAAAATAGAACAATTTTATGCTCAAAATGCGGATAATCTCTCTAGATCTACTCTGCTCACTCAAGTGCACGACAGATATGAGAGAAAAAAGACCTCAATAGAGACTAAATTGAATCACCTTGTTTCCAAACAACAAGAATATGAACAAGCCGAGCGATTCCGCCAACTGGGTGATATTCTGCTGGCTGGATATTGCCCTGAGATACAAGGAAGAAAAGCATTTGCGCGTGCCTACGATTATCACGAGAATAAGGAGATTCTTATCGAGATAGATCAAAATCTCAATGCTGCTAAGAATGCTGCCATATATTACGAAAAATACCGAAAAGCGAAATATGGCCTCGAAGAGATTCGTTCCGAAATTCAATATTGGGAAAAAAGCCTTAATCATTTGGACGCTTGGCTCAATAGACTTGAGAAAGAGACTAATCCTTTGATAATAGCCAAGATTCTGCGAAAAGGTGGAGCTGCTCGCTCAAAGGAGAAGCCTGCTTTTCCTTGTCAATATCTAGATTTTAGGGGTTGGAGAATCTTGATCGGTCGTTCTGGCAAAGAAAACGAAGATATCCTGCGTCATATTGTACGAGGTTCAGATTTATGGCTGCATGCACGGGATTATGCTGGCTCCTATGTATTCATCAAAGCCAAGAAAAACAAATCGATTCCCCCAGAAGTACTTCTAGCTGCAGCAAAGCTCGCAATATACTACTCAAAAGCCCGCAAAAATGGTGGTGGCGATGTTCATACGGCCTTTGTCAAGAATCTGCGGAAGGCCAAAGAGGGGCCTATAGGCCGGGTTATTCCCTATTTCGAGAAAAATTTATATATTACTTTCACGGAAGCTGAGATAAAGGAGATTTTTCAAGAATATCAATCTAAAGAGGAGAACTATGTATGAAGCGATCTAAGATTTCTCTAGTTGCCACATTGTTGCTGGCGGTTAGTGTTTTTATTTTATATGCATCGCCTAAAGATAAGATTGCGGTGTCGGTAATTAGAGGTCCTTCTGGGTTAAGCAGCACATGGATGATGTCTGAGCTTGCCAGGACCAGCCCGAGCGAATTCGAATTCATATCGGTTGCGGGCGCTGACATGGTAGTCGCAAAACTTCTCAATGGAGAAATAGATGCTGGCGTTTTGCCTGTAAATGTGGCCGCTAAGCTATACAATACAGGTGCGCCCATAAGAGCTTTGGCGGTAGTGGGCAATGGTATGGTAAAATTCTTGACAACAGACACCAAGGTGCAGAGTCTTGCAGACTGCAAAGGCAAGACAATCTACATTGCAGGACAAAAAGCGACCCCTGATTATATCTTTCAATTCCTATGCGCGCAAAAAGGCCTTCAAATAGAAAGAGATTACACAGCAATCTATAGTCTGGCATATCCTGAGATAGCAGCAGGGCTTGCAGGCGGAAAGATATCTTATGCTGTGTTGCCAGAACCTTTTGCATCTCAAGCGATTCTCAAAAATCCTGCTATAAGAACGCCCATAGACATCACAAAGGAATGGCAGGCAGCGACAGATCAGCCTGATTACCCAATGTCTCTCTTTGTCGCGCGAAAAGAAATGATTGAAGCATATCCAGATAAAACAAGAATCTTGCTTGATTCGTATCGCGCCTCTATCAATAAGGCTATTGAGGATCCGCAATTGATAGCAAAACTTGCAGAGAATCTCGATCTGGGCGTCAATGCTCAAACAGCAATTATCGCCATACCAAAATCCAATTTTGTATTTGTTGAGGCTTATCAGGCAATCCCATCCATCGAAGCTCTGCTCTCGGTATTTTTGAAATTCGATCCTGCAAGCGTTGGTGGTGTGTTGCCAAGCAAATCATTCTATGCGCAAATCAAGTGAACACCGTTTTATGCTGCTTCGATGGCAGCTATTAGGGATTATTTCATTTATCTTATTATGGGAGATAGGAGCTCTCCTTGTAAAAAGCGATCTAATTCTGCCAAGCCCTGCTCGAGTTGCCAAAGCTCTTTATCAGCTTTTTGGAAAGAATTTTTTTTGGCTTTCAATTGGAGGCTCTTTCCTTAGGGTTTTCGAAGCGTTCATTCTTAGCGGCCTTATAGGCCTTGCTACTGGCACTATGAGCGGCATTAAGCCTCAGGCGCGGGCTTTCTTGAATCCATTTATTGTGGGAATTCGGGCAACACCAGTCATGGCGCTGATATTAGTGGCTATGTTTTGGTTTCCGGCCTGGCAGGTACCTGTTTTCAGTGCAATTCTAATGGCGTTTCCTGTAATGCATACTTCAACGGAAGCAGGCGTGCATGCGGTAGATAAGAAGTTACTTGAGATGTCGACCTTTTTTAATGTTCCTTCATCATTTATTTTCTGGCGGCTTCGTTTGCCATCCGCACTTCCATATATCCTATCTGGAGCAAAAAATGCCCTGGGGCTCTCATGGAAAGTGGTAGTTGCTGGCGAGGTCTTGAGTCAACCGCGCATGGCCTTGGGTACCGGTATGCAGGAGGCCAGGCTCTCCATTGAAACAGCCACGGTTTTTGCTTGGGCAATAATCACGATCTTTCTTTGCGGTCTAAGCGAGTATTTATTCGGACTTCTCGCAGATAGATTAAGCGCGCGATTTCAACAATCTTCTCAAGAAGAAGACCAGGATCTGAGCTGAAAATGAATATCAAGATAGATAATCTGAGAAAAAGCTATGGAGCTCTCAATGTGCTCGAGGATGTAACTTTTTCTCTCGAAGAATCTCGTATAACCTCAATTTTAGGGCCCAGCGGCTGTGGCAAGACGACTATCCTCAATATAATGTCTGGAATCTTACAAGCCGATAGCGGTTCTATAATTGGCATTGAGGGCCGCAAATTTTCCTATTGTTTTCAAGAGCCGAGACTTCTCGGTTGGCTCAGCGCAGAAGATAACCTGCGATTTGCCTTGAGCTCTCTATTTCAATCCTCTCCTAGAACAAACGACATCGAATTGAGAATCGAACGCTTTTTACGAGAAGCTGGACTTTGGGAATTCAGGAAATTTAAGCCTAGCCAGTTATCAGGGGGAATGCAAAAGAGGCTTGCTTTGGCAAGGGCATTTGCTTTTCCAGCCGATATGCTTCTTCTGGATGAGGCCTTTTCAGAAGTCGACTTAAGAAAAAAGATGGAGCTTATGGAGGATTTTCTTCATTTATGGAAGGATGAAGAGCCGACTGTCGTAATTGTCACACATGACATCCACGATGCCCTATATCTAGCTGACCAGGTGATAGTCTTGAGTCAGCGCCCAGCCATAGTAGAGGGGACTATATTGATTGATATACCTCATGAAAAAAGGACTTTTACTTCTTCAGAACTCTATGGATATGAAAAGGAACTATATCGCCTCTTAGGCCTCGATCGAACTGTTTAGAGCATTATTGCAATACTCTAGAAGAGAACGGGCATCAAATGGCTTGTGCAGCAAAGCGGCTCCTGCAAATTGCTCATTTTGATAAGAGTCATACCCCGTCATGAAGACACATGCTCTGGCCTGACCATTGTTCTTCATCCTATCCCATAATTCGTTTCCATATACGCCCGGCAGTACTATATCTGTGAGGAGAAGGTCGAAGTTCGTTCTCTCAGCTTGAAGAATAGCCTCTCCGGCATTGATACAAGCACCAACAATAGCACCTGCACTCTCAAGGATTCTTGTGCACGCCTCCAATATTGACTCATCATCGTCAACAACAAGAATATGCTTTCCTTTCAATATGTTATTAGGTGGATTGATTATGGAGAGCAAAGAGTATTCTTCCTGGGCTGTGAGCTTGGTCGTGGTTTTAGTCTCTAAAAGAATTGGGAACCAGATTTTGATTGTGGTTCCTCTTCCCTTTTCGCTTTCAAGAGTAATGTAGCCCTCATTCATTTCTACAAGAGATTTAACGATAGATAATCCCAAACCTGTTCCTTGATTTTGCTTTTTAGTAGTAAAAAAAGGCTCAAATACCCTTTTTATATTCTCATTATCAATGCCAGCTCCGTTGTCTTTAACTACTATTAGAGCATAGTCGGCTGGCTGCATCATGATTTCTTTTGGATAAAGTGCGTTTTGCCCAAATTGGCTAAGCTGGATCGATATATGAGGATTCTCGGTCTTTTCCAGCGCATCCCTGGCATTCACAACAAGATTTAAAAGTATCTGTTCCAGATGCGATATGTCCACATTGACAACTAGGGACTCTTTGGGAAGGCTAAGTGTAAGGCTTATGTTCTCAGGGATAAGCCTTTTGAGTATCTTATAGGTGTCGCCCATGACCTCTTTCAGATCTATTGGAGCAGGTGAATAAGGTTTGTGCCTAGAAAAGCCCAATAGCTGTCGCGTAAGTCCAGAAGCCCTATTAACAACTCTCTCTATTCCCTGGATATCTTCATTTATTTGAGAATCATCTGGAATTTCAAGCTTTATCATTTCCAAAAAGCCCATTATAGATGTCAAGAAATTATTTAGATCATGAGCAACACCACTTGTGAGTCGTCCAATTTCCTCTCTCTTTTGTGACTGAAACAGCTCCTCCCTCAACCTCCTAGATTCCGTGACATCCAAGAATTCGCATAGGATTTGTGCGTCGCTACCCTCCTCGCGAAATCTGGAAAAGCTGCAGATAAGATCGAGCGATCTCTGTTCGAAGCTATCGGAAATCCTATTTGTTTGAATCTCTCTCTGTAGAATCTGGTTTTCTTCAAGGCTTTCTATTATCTCGCTCCAGATTATATCATTGGGCAATATATCCCTGACATTTTCCACTTTCATCGGATTGGAAAAGCTCGATTCAAATACTCTGTTTCTCTCAAGGATTCTTCCTTCGATATCGGTGACGCATCTTGCTGATAGGCTATAAGCAAATAAATCCTTGTAACGGCGCTCACTGTCTCTCAGCTTTTTTTCCATCGATGAATGGTATAGAGCCGTCTCCACATTAACGATAAGTTCTCGTGTAGAAAATGGTTTTACAAGAATGCCAAGAGGCTGCGCTTCACGTAGTCTTGCGGGAATACTTGTAACGCCATGATCACTTATTACCAGGCAATATAGACCGGTCTGTCTATGTATCGCTACTGCAGCGTCTATTATCTCAGGTTGATTGTCCCCAATATCGATGATAAAAAGTTCATGCTCGAGATTATTGAGTTTCTGATATGCCTGCTCGAGTTCTTCATAGATGTCTACCTCTGCCAGCCCTTCTTGTTCAATGCTCTTTGAGATGTCTAGTGCTATTAAAATATCGGATTCAAGAATGGCAACTCTTGGCATGTTGCGGGCCTCCTTGCCTCCATCCTGCTTTAATCGATTGTCTACTGAAGGGACTTTCAAATAATTGTAGCACTTTCGGTGGAAAACTCCAAATGGATAGTGCGTTCGAAATATCCACTAAGTCTAGACTTGGCCGAAAATTCAAGGATAAATACTTTATTTTTTTCATCGAGCCGAAATTTGTAAACGGTGATGACGTCGTTTTCACTAAGGCCTATTTCATCGGCTGGCTCAGCGGGACATACCCATTGTATAGAATAGAGCCCCCCTACTTTAGTCGATTCTTTTAATTGAGTAAGTCTAGCGCCGAACAGTCCCTCAAGAATCGAATTCTTGTGAATTCTGTCCCATGCAGGTATCAAAGAGGCTCCATCTGTATGGCTTATCTGCCTCAATCTCCTGACTGGCTTAAAGTCGCGCTGCGCTTCTAAAAAACATAATGCACCTTTCGGAACAGAAGCGAGTTGAAATTGAATTGAAGCTATGTCCTTTGTGAGTTTCCCATTTATAGAAGTAAGTGTATCCCCTGCTATGAATGCCGAAAGAGATGGATCAAGATCAGCGAGAACCAGTGGACTCTGACCACTGCCTTTTCCCATCATTAAGCCTAACCTTGCATGAATGACTTCCTTTCTCTCGAATAGATCAGGAAGAGACAATGAAATCCATTGAACGGGCAGTGCAAAGTTTATGTTCTGAAATGATGGCAATCCAGCAAAGACCATGCCGACCAAAACTCCGTTCTCAGAAAAAAGCGGGCTGCCCGAGTTGCCCTGATTGACCGGAACATCGATCTGAGCAGCCTCGCCAAAAGATATTATCTTTCTGCTCAATGAGCTAACAACACCAGCCGTAATGCTGTTTTCAAGACCGATCGGCGAGCCAACGGCAAAGACACGATCTCCCGCATGAAATCTCATTCCCGGAGGAGGCAGCATGACTGTGCTGCGAGCATGTTCTGCTGACTGTATCAGCGCTAGATCCAATTCTTCGTCCCAGCCAAGGACTTTTGAAGGCACCCTAATCTGAGGATTATCGGAAGGTCGGATACTGATACGCGAATATCCTTTATAGGTTGGATCAATCTCGCTCTGAACAACATGATAGTTAGTCAGGTATAATCCCTCAGAAATCTGGAAAGCCGTGCCAAGCACGCGATCTGGAACGCTGTATCCGCCTTCGACCTTGAACCCCCGATCCACATATACTGTGACCACGCTCGACACCGCATCGGCTAACCAATCTTGGTCGGAAACAAGGATAGATGGAGAGTAACTCATCTGGCCAGACGAGAGCGATTCAAACCAGGCTTCCGCATTGACATCATTGTTCTCCTTAGCTCTCTCAGCCCAAGTAATGAAATATTCTTTTGGATCTCTTGTCTCGATAAGACTCTTCAAGTTTTCTATAGAAAAATCCTCAATCTTATTGAAAGAATATTCTTCCTGCTCTCCTAAGTGAGCCTTTGATAGCGTTGCTTTGCCTATGACATAACCATGTTCTTTGAACTTATTCTCAGCTTCCCAGAGAGCGAGCTGCAATCTCATCGCTGGCGATGCTATCATCGAGAGCTCTTCAGATACAATTTCACCAAGAGAATCATAAAAAGATACATATTGAACCAAAGCATCAGCAGAAAAAGAGAGCCGACGAGCCGTGAGAATATCCTGACTTGCGATGGCTTTTTTAAAGAGAAAACCGATATTTTCTACGGCTTTTCTAAAAAGCACAATTCCTTTCTCACCGATGATGCTATTGTCAAAAGATTGGTTTTTCTCTCGTTGCTGTTCGAATAGATTGGAAATCACAGCGATGCACTGTTCAGGATCGGTATCTACAAGCAGATCTAGATGGCTAATAATTGAATCTCCAGTAGAATTGGCATTTGGCTCATTCTCAGGCAAAGATGAACAGCTGCTTAGAATTGCTGCTATACTCAAGGACAAAAAAAGAACCAGAATAGCAGCTTGCCGTGTCTTCATTCAATTCCTCAACATGGCGCGATCCCCTCTTCCAGGAGAATTTTGCCCTCAGGCAGGCCAAGAAGCTCTCTCACTTCTTTATCTTCCAGCGTTTCAACCTGCATAAGCTTATCTGCAAGTCTGACTAGTCGATTCTTTTCCCGCTTTAGAATATTAATTGCCTTGTCTAAAGCAGAATCAAGAATGCCTTGTATCGCCGCATCTATCCTCTGTGCCGTCGCCTCTGAATAATCCTTATGTTGTGCTATTTCCCGTCCGAGGAAAATAGGCTCTTCTTCTTCTCCGAGAGAGATTGGGCCGATTTCTTCAGCCATTCCCCATTCGCGTACCATCTTTTGGGCGATCTCTGTAGCTTGCTTAATATCCTGTGCAGCCCCTGTAGTGGTCTCGCCATATACAATCTTCTCTGCGGCATATCCACCATAAGAAATCACGATACGATCGTAAAGCCATCCATAGGTTCTGGAGTATGTATCCTTATCTGGCAAAGATAAAGCCAAGCCTAGAGCTCTTCCCCTGGGAACTATAGTCACCTTATGAAGCGAATCTGCGTGTGCAAGAAAATAATGCAGGAGTGCATGTCCCGATTCATGAATTGCAGTGGCTCGTTTTTCTTCCTCAGCAATCACCAAGCTCTTGCGCGCTACACCCATCAAAATCTTGTCTCGTGCATCTTCGAAATCGTCCATCTCGACCAGCTCTTTGTTTTTGCGGATCGCAAAGAGAGCAGCTTCATTGACTAGATTAGCAAGATCGGCACCCGAGGTTCCTGGGGTCGCGCGAGAGAGTTTCTCCACATCTACATCACCAGAAGTTGGAATCTGGCGCATGTGTATTTTGAGAATCTCGGTTCGCTCATTTACATCTGGCATTGCAACAACAACCTGTCTATCGAAGCGACCCGGTCTCAATAATGCGGGATCCAGTACATCAGGCCTATTGGTAGCTGCCAGAACAATGACTCCATCCTTTGTATCAAATCCGTCCATCTCAACAAGCATTTGATTCAAGGTCTGTTCTCTTTCATCATGACCTCCCCCAAGTCCAGATCCCCGGGTCCTGCCCACTGCATCGAGCTCGTCGATGAAGAGTATGCATGGAGCATGTTTCCTGCCTTGTTCGAATAAGTCACGAACCCGACTGGCACCAACACCGACGAACATTTCGACGAAATCCGAACCAGACATATGAAAAAAGGGGACATTTGCTTCACCGGCTGTAGCCTTTGCGATGAGTGTCTTTCCTGTTCCTGGCATACCCACCAGAAGGACCCCTTTGGGTATCTTAGCGCCCATTTTGAGGAACTTGTTCGGATTCTTGAGAAAATCGACAACCTCCATAAGCTCATACTTGGCTTCCTTTTGCCCAGCGACATCCTCAAAGGTGATCTTTTTATTGGAATTGCTATACATTTTGGCTCGGCTTTTTCCAAAACTAAATGCCTTATTATTGCCCTGCATTTGTCTCATCATTATCCATATCATGATAAAGCCAAATATCCATGGAGTGAGCCCAAATAGTATCTGAAAAGGACTTGTGCCACTGATTGCTCCGGTTACGCTTACTCCTTTTTCTTCAAGCTTAGCCATCAGCTCAGCGTCAAAATAGGGTATTCTTGTCGTAAAAGGCATTTCTGCCCCACTCTTGCCCTTCAATACACCTTCTATGTCCCTCTGATCCATGATTTTGATGGACTTTACTTCTCCGAGTTCAAGATAAGATAAAAATGAAGAGTAAGAAATCTCTCGCGAACTCTCGTCTTGCCCAAAGAATAGAAAGACAACTAATAGGACAATTATTGACAAAAACAGGACAAGAGCCGCTCTATTGCCTTTGGGAGGAATCGACAGATCCGGCTTATTCCCATCTCTATTATCGTTTTGATCTGGCATTTATCTAAAAATCTCCTTTCCTCGATAGGAAAATATATAGTATTTTTCTTTTTTCGCACAGCAACCGTGAAGAATAATCCGATTTTATACTAAATCTGCCATCAAAAGTCATTGTAAGAATCGCCGCAATCCCATATTCATCCTCTAGAATAGCCACAATATGACTTATATCAGCAGAGATTTTCTGGTTTTTCGAAGTCGAGCCCAAGTCTTTCGATCTATCTCCATCACCTATGTTTTCACCTTCCTTTCTATTTCGAAAAATAAAAGGAAAAGAAAGCGGTATCGATAGACGCAAAAACTGCTCCTTGTCTATTGAGGCATTATCTAAAGAAGGAGGTTGTACGCTTTGAGATACTACCATCTTCAATGGCCCGCATTCATACTGGCCTGGCTCTCCTACCCTCAGAAAGAACTCATCAAATCTGAATAAACCCTTAAGTTGCGAAATACTTCTATCCAAAAATCCGGAAGAAGAATTCGCCTTTCCAATGTACTTGACAACTCCATTGGAGAGATCGAATTGACATCTTGCTGCTTCGACTCTAGGTGCTCCTTGTAGAATTGCACGTTCAAGGGATTCCAGTGCACCTTGACTGACAGCATCTTTTAATCCCAAATGCATAAAAAACAGCCTCAAAATTCTCCTGCGCACCAAAGCTTCTTCTTTTCTGAAGAGGGCTTGATCCAGTATGGCATCCTTACCCAGACCTCTCATCACTTTTGGCATGCTCTGACAAGCAATTGAGGTGATTAGAGTGTTTAACTCCTGGGCTTGCCACCGATAAGACTCGATTGAAGATCTCCAAGAAGGAAATTCCTTATCGAGTAGAGGAATGAGTACATGTCTTATTCTATTTCTCAAAAAAGAGAGCTCCCTATTTGTTGAGTCTTCTGACCATTCGAGGTTATTTTCTCTTGCAAACGCTTCTAGCTCGTGGCGTCTAAAACTCAAAAGGGGGCGAATAACATTAATACCTTTTGTGCTATCGACTAATCTCGATGCTGAAATGCCACCGAGAGTCTCGAGACGTCCACCGCGAACAAGACGCAGCAAGAAGGTCTCAGCCTGATCATCGGCTTGATGAGCAGTGACAATCGTCGAGATACCAAATCTTTGTGCTGTTCTTACAAGAGCATGGTATCGATAATGCCTTGCCGCCGCCTCGATGCCACAGTTTTTCCTGTGTGCATATTCAGAAATGGCGCCTTGTCTTATATTAACAATGGTTATAGGAATACTATAAGCCTTGCATGTTTTTTGGAGAAATATTCTCTCTCTTTCGAGCTCTTCCTTAGATCGAAGATTGTGACATACATGGATGGCCCTTATGTTATCATGATCGAAAATACGAACCAGGATATAAAGCAGAACGCTTGAATCGAGTCCTCCCGAAAAGGCAATTGCCAATGGCTTATGAAAATCTACATGCATGTCGAGGAGAAATTTCTTGACTTTGTATTCGAGGGTTTTCATTCTATTTGCCTTGCCCAGGCTTGCCTCTGTGCACCCTGGTTTCTGTCTTGCAGATCCAGATGTATCAAGCCTAGCAATAAAAAGCCCAGCTTTCCAGCATCTGAAGCCGGAACACTGGACTCTTAAGAATAAATTGAAGTATTGAAAAGCTATTTATGTACAGCTTCACTTGTCGTTTCTGCAGATTCCTGCTCTGAAGATGCAACAGCTTCTCCTGCTTCCTCAGCTTCTGGCTCCAATGCCTTTTCAGGCTCTCCATGTGCAAACTTTATTATCGCAAATACGGTGTCAGGGTTAGTAACCAACTTTACCCCTTCAGGCAAGGCTACTTCCTTCAGATGAAGGGCATGATTTGCTTCAAGATCTGTGATATCGACTTCGATCTTTTCTGGAAGGTGATCGGAATCGCACTCAACTTCGATCTCATGAATTGAATGCTCCAGAATCCCACCATCTTTGACACCTTTTGCTACGCCATTCAGGTGAAGAGGAACTCTAACATGGATATTTCTATCGTGCCTTACAAGATTAAAATCAATATGTATGACATTACCAGAAATTGTCTCCTTTTGGATTTCCTTCAATAGAGTGGCAAATTTTTTCCCTTCCAAATCGAGGTCGATGATCCTACTCTCGGTGACACGTTTTGCAACATTAGCAAACTCCTTGCCTTCGAGAAAAACCGAGATAGGCTCAATCCCCTTGCCATAGATCTGAGCGGGCAATCTGCCTTTTTTTCGCTCTTGCCTGAGCTCTCCTTTAGTCAGTTTCCCTCTCGGCGAGACTCTCAATGCAATATGTTCCATATTTTCCTACTCCTTGAGCCATATGCTTTATCCTGGGACGGCAGGATTCGAACCTGCGCATGCCGGAACCAAAATCCGGAGGCTTACCGCTTGCCTACGTCCCAATTAAAAGAATTCATTGCAATATACGAGGAAATCAAAAAAATGTGAAGGTGTCAGTCAAATTCGGGCACTGAAGAATCGCTTGGCGCATCAGAATTATATGCAGCGAGAATTTTTTCCTGAAGTTTCGATCGGAAATCAGGACAAATGGGATGTGCAATATCCTTGTATTCTCCTGTTTTTGTCCGCCTACTGGGCATAGCAATGAACATGCCACTCTTGCCTTCGATTATTTTTACATTGTGAACAACAAAGCATTCATCGAAGGTCACTGTTACATACGCTTTGAGTTTTCCCTCAGCACTTACCTTCCGGATACGGATGTCAGTCACTTCCATAGCAAGGACGCTCCTTGTCTGACCTTGTATCTACGTTGCAAGCTTGAATATAACTTACAATCATGCTTCGCGCAAGCGGTACTACTGAGAAAATGCTAACAATATTGCACAATTCCGATTTCTCGACTCTCTTGATCAGATTTCTGTATTCTTCGGCAGCCGCATCGGCCTCTCTCATGGATTCGAAAACTCCATACATAGCTGAGCCAGAGCCAGTAAGGCTTGTACAGACCGCACCATTATCGATAAGTAACTGCGACCACACTTCATATTCTCTGTGCTGTTCTTCCATTACCTGCTGAAAATCGTTTCCCAGATGCCAATAGGCAATGGGACCATCATACCATTTCTTCAAATCGCCGTCCGAATGGCAAACACGATAAGTTGATTCGCCCTCACAAACCTCGGTCGAGGAATGAATCCGAGAAAGACCATTTCGGCGCATAACATCCAAAAGCCTATAGGCATCCTTAGTAGAAGAAGCCCATGCAGGCAGCAAAATGACTATTCCAAAATCAGTCCTTGGTTTTATGAGACTTATCCGCTCGCCTCGCCCCCTAACGATGGCTGCACCCTCCCCAAACAAAAAGAAGGGAACATCGCTTCCTATTCTTGTTGAAATGCGAGCGAGTTCTTTTTTTGAGAATCGATTGCCAAAGAGTTCGTTTAAGCCGCAAAGCGTGGCTGCGGCATCAGCGCTGGCTGCACCCAAGCCTGCCTGTGCAGGAATTTCTTTTCCAACCTGGACATGTACACCGTTTCGCCTTATGATTCCATCGGTAGCTCTATCGAATTCAATCGCTGCTTTATATACACTTGATGATTCTATAGGGCATCCAAAGTCACCTTCTATGGTTACTCTTGCTTTATTGCTCTTATTGCTGGTTGATATCCAAATAGTATCGGCTAGACTGACATTCTGAAATATGCTTTCTATGTCATGGTATCCAGAGGTTCTGCTCTGAAATACCTTAAGTCCGATATTGATCTTTGCAAAGACCTTAATTTCGAGTGTAGGCATCTTTCATGGTATTATATATGACAATTTTTTCTGTTAAAAGCCATTTCTAAAGCATTATTTTTGCGATTTTTCCTTGACATATTTTCATTTGACCTATAAATTTTGCCTTGCCGCTGTATTGACGCACTGACTGTTTCTCGTAATAGTACATCTGCTTCAATACAAAGAGAATATTTATGGGAGGTGCGCAATATGAACCATAAAATTAAAATGACAGCCGATACGCAGGAAGAATTCGAATTGATCACCCTTACCAATGGCGATTCTGCCGATACCATATATTCGCTTCGACCAACTGTGCGATTCGATGGTGCCTACGATGATGAATTCGACTATGACAGCGATGATGACGAGTTTGATGACGAAGAAGATTTGGAAGATGAAGATGACTTCGAAGAGGATGAGGAATTCGAGGACGAGGAAGATATCGACGAAGATTTCGACGAAGATGAGGACATAGGTGAGGATGAGGAATTCGAGGACGAGGACTTCGAAGACGAAGATTTTGATTACGACACGGATGAATAAGAGCGTGGTCTTATAGATCAAAAGGCGCGGTGAAAACCGCGCCTTTTAAATATCTTGCTCATACCAAGATTAATGACACTATTCCATTCCGGATTCAGATTCCATTTCCACGAAAAGCGACTGCAAAACGGGGTGCATTGAACCAGAGTGATTCCAGATCATAAAAATCCCTGGCCTCAGCGCTCATGATATGAATAATCACATCCTGGGCATCCATTAAGAGCCAGCACTGATCGTCTGTAACTTCAGGCTTATTGAGAAGATCTATTTTTTCCACTTTTAGAAAGTCCTCAATGTGCTTTTGAAGCCCTCGCATATGAGTGGAACTTGTGCTTGTGGCCAGTACAAAATAGTCAGCCCACCCAGCTATCTCATGAACATCCATAACGAGAACATTCAGCGCTTTATGTTGCGCCAGAATCTCAGCACTCTGATATGCAAACGCCTTACTGTCCAATACAATACCTCCCGTTGAAATCCTTTCCCAATATTATAGTGATATTGGCCTTTTGAAGCCCTGGCAGAACTGAAGCATCGCCAAAATTCTTGCAATTTATAATATTTGCAACCTGCTGAAGCGCTGCCTTATCTCCATCGTTGTCGTACATGACTGTTTTTGCATAATCGAAGCTTGGTGCATTGCCTACAGATACAACTTTGTAGCCATAGCTCTCGAAGAGAATCGATGCTGTATTTGCAAGCCCTTTTTCTCCACAGCCATTCAGTATGTCTATTGTCACAATCGTCTTCTGAGAAGCTCCATCTTCCTCTATACCCAGCGCCTTTGCTGTTTGACTCACCACATCCCGAGCAAGCTCTCCATCATAATATGGAAAGAGAAGGCGACGCCCCTCGAAGCTTCTAAAAGATCCGGAAATGAACTGCGTAATTATCATATCATGATCAATCTGAGCTAAGTGCTCAAAAATGCTCAAACGGGTTGCAAGGCTGAAATTGCTCTTTGGCTTTGAGGCAATCAAACGAAGATTACTCTTTTTGTTGAAACTTGCTGATTCATCGGCAAGCCTCCCCAACATGTTAATAAGCAACCTTTGTTTACGGCTGATCTCCTCGGAATATGAATCCGTAGCCAAGGCATAAAGAAGATATTGGTTTGTCTTATCCCCATCTAGCACTACAGCGCCTCCTGGCAGAGACACCCCTTTCAATGAGTCGCTCTCCATCACAGTCTCGGGGATAAACATCTGAATTCCTTCTAGCAGATCTATTGTTTGACAAAGGCTAGCCTCATCGTATACAAACCAGCCATCTATCGGGTATTTAAGATAATCACTTATTTCTTTGACAAATTTGCTGGGATTTCGAGAGTCATAGACAGTGTCGATGCTGCTCATCTTATTTGCGCTTTTCAAGATGATGCCCATAGTGCTAGGAATATCCATAATCGCAGCCTTGCGCCTCGAAGGATACCAGATTAAAAGTTGATTAGAAACAGGCTTCTTATTACTCTCAAAAATAAAGAGCATAGCCATGGGCTGGTCTTTCTTGATAATGCTCTCGACAGTTCCCTTCTCGGTGAGTTTTACGACAAAGAAAATCCCGACAGCCGCAACGATCAAAATCACTAAAAGTGGCAAGGTGCTCCGCTTTAGAATTTTCGATTTAGAGTCGCTCATGATTTTGTCATCCTACTATATATCTCGGCAGTGTATGGGCAAAGCGGCTTCCCAGATTCAGAAAACCATCTTACGACTGAAGCAAGCGTATATGCAAAAAGGGAATCCAGGTCCAAAGTCTGCATTTTTTCATCTGCATCCGCTGATCTATTGCGAAGGGGCTCAAGCTTATCCGCTATGTATACAATCTTAGCAAGAGGAGACATAGCATCATCTGCAATGCTATGCAATGCCACAGCTTCCAATATCGATTCTTCCCTGACCTGGAACCTATAACAGAGCGAACAAGCTGCCGCCGGGCCATGAATCATCTTTTCCCTATATTCTCTATCCGATAAGATTGCTGCTAGAGATGGGCGCTCACTTAGAAAAGCGATGCAAGCTCTATGTTTGTTTACCAGATTGTTTTGTTCCTCAAAACTCAATCCCCTGCACATATCATGCGACAATCCCGCCAGATGAGCAGCCCATCGATCTTCACCAAAACGTTCGGCCAATTTTACCGCGGTCTCTGAAGTCGATCGAGAGTGAGCATATCTCTTGGGAGACAAATTGCAGGCAATCTCTTTTTCAATTATTGACGCAATTTCAGGTATTTCGATATAGTCCATAATTCTCTATGATTGTGCGGACGGAAGGCATAACGAGCGAACGCCATGCACCGCCACCATGAATCCTCCCTCTTACAAGCGTGGAAGAAATGGGAATAACAAGATTATCGAGATAATCATGAGGATAGGGCAATGGGATATTCTCGACATAGAGACGATGGGCAACGATAATATCCGCTAATTCCAGAATCTTTTCGGCTCGTTTCCATGTCGCTAGAAAATCAGGAGCTAGATCATCGCCTATCACAAGCCCGGGCTTTTCATCAAACAGCTTTCTATCCCATAGTTCTTCCAGGGTGTCTGAAGTATAGGATAGACCAGTTCGCTTCAATTCGCAATCTTCGATTGCCACCTTAGGCCATCCTTCAATGCTTGCTTCCAAGAGAGCAAGCCGCATTTCTGGACCTGGGTCCATCTGAGGAACTTTATGGGGTGCAGTCTTGGCTGGAATAAGCAATACTCTCTGGTAACGACCGGTGGCAAGAATCTCTTCAATCAGAATCATATGCCCGATATGAGGCGGATTAAAAGACCCTCCTACAATTGCAATTCTCATTAAATAAAGCCCTCGTCCGAGAAATCTATTTCATCGAATATGCGCTCCTTGGCATTTTCTTTTTGAGATTCATAATTCTCAGCAGCCTCATAGGCCAAAACCTTTTCAAAGAGTTGCTGTTTGACCTCATCCAGACCTTGACCGGTAAAAACAGATATTCCATAAATGCTCTCTTCTGGGAAAGACGCTTTGAAATCAATAAAATTTGCTTGGGATTCCGATAGATCCATCTTTGTTCCTAGCAAGATACGCGGTTTCTTCACCAGGGTTGGCGAAAATAGTTCCAATTCGCGCAATAAAGTAGGAAAAGCCGCTTTCCAGTGCTCATCGGAAAGATCCACCAGAAAAGCAAGGCAGGCTGTCCTTGCGATATGCTTTAGAAAGCGAAGCCCCAATCCAGCTCCCTCATGTGCTCCCTCTATTATGCCTGGGATATCAGCCAAGATAATATCCCTCTCATTAACCGTAAGAACGCCCAAATTTGGTATCTTTGTCGTGAAAGGATATGGAGCGATCTTTGGACGTGCGTTTGTAAAATACTCTAGTAAGCTTGATTTTCCAGCATTTGGAAACCCAACAAGCCCTATATCCGCAATGAGGCTCAGTTCGACTTTGAGTTTTCTCTCTTGTCCTGGCTGTCCGGGTTGAGCGAAACGCGGAGCTTGATTTACTGAGCTCTTAAAATGAGTATTTCCCCAGCCTCCTTTGCCGCCCTTTAAAAAAATCCATGGCTCTTCATCCTCCAGAGCCCCAGCTCTTTTGCCTCTTGACCGATTTACAAAATCCCTAATAATCTCATTTGTCTGAGCGTCGCGAAGAATAGTCCCAGGCGGAACTTCTATTATAACATCCTTTCCATCTCTTCCATGCATGTTCTTTCCCATGCCAGGCTGACCGTTTTCGGCTTTGAACACCTGTCTATATCGAAGATATGCGAGCGTCCGAAGATTCCTCTTTACAACAAACACCACATCTCCACCGCGCCCCCCATCTCCGCCTGCTGGGCCACCCAAGGGAATAAATCTCTCTCGCCTAAAGGCAACGCAACCATCGCCCCCCTTACCGCTTGCGACGCTTATAATCGCTTCATCAGCGAATTTTATCACAGAAATTCTCCATTATTGTGAGCATAATAAAAAACCGCCCTCTGTGCTACAGGAGCGGTTAGAATTATGCTCTAGTTTTACCTTCATGCTTGAATGGCTGGCTCCACATCTACAAATTTCTTGCCTTTATATTCATGGAAGCGCACTGTACCGTCGATAAGCGCAAATAGGGTATCATCCTTACCCTTACCTACATTCTTGCCTGGATTTATTTTCGAACCCCTCTGTCGTACAATAATCGAACCTGCGCTTATCCTCTCGCTAGCATAGGCCTTGACACCAAGACACTGCGGATTTGAATCTCGGCCATTAACACCTTTATGTGGCATGGTATATTCCTCCGGTTAAGATGGACGCCTCAAGCGCCCACAATTTCATTGACCGTTAGCACTGTATAAGGCTGACGATGCCCACGGGTTTTGCGATATCCTTTTTTTGGCTTATACTTAAATACAATTATCTTGTCACCCTTGATCTCTTCTCTTACTGTAGCTTTGATAGCGGCATCATTGACATATGGAGTTCCGACTTTTGTTTCATCCCCACTAAGCAATAACACTTTTTCGAAGACAATCGACTGACCTGGCATTGCATCAAAGCGATCTACTACCAGATCCTTCCCCTGCTCTGCATGATATTGTTTTCCGTTGATTTCTACGATTGCGTACATTTAGCTTATCCTCATAAATCCTCAAATATTCATATCAGGCTGCAATTTATACACTTTATGACCGCATCTTGTCAACAGCTCTCAGAACCAAAAGAAAGCGAATCAGTATCCGGGTCTTCTTACATGGCGTCGAGAAATGGTATGCATAACAAATTGCTTGCTCTTCGGAGTATTTCTTTAATCGCTGTCACTAACGCCAAGCGGCTGGCCGAGATATCAGGATTGTCGTTCTTCAGCACTGGATTGTCTCGATACCAGGCGGAAAATTCGCTCGCAAGCTGATGCGCATAAGCAGCAAGTATGGAAGGATCCTTGTTTTTTGCCGACTGCTCGATAGTATAGGGAAAGTCCATCAATAGCCTCATGAGAGACCAATCGGAATCCGACACTATAAGAGAAACATCGATTTTCCCTTGGCCCGCATTACCCTCACCATTTTTGTGTTTTCTAAGAATAGAGCTGGCTCGAGCTCCCATATACTGAATGTAGGGCCCCGTATCTCCAGTAAAAGATAGAGATTGCTCAGGATTGTAGAGCATGTCTTTGCCCGGCGAAACTTGCAGAAGAAAATAATGTAAGGCTCCAAGGGCAACCTGCTCGGCAACATCTTCGATATCGCCCACCGCTTCCTCCCTTCCCTTATCCGCTATTTCATTTGCTGCAAGTTCTGTAAGTTCGTCTATCAGGTCATCGGCATCTACAACCGTTCCTTCCCTGGTTTTCATTCTGCCGGAAGGCAAATTCACAAGCCCATATGAGAGATGGTAGAGATTCTCTGCCCAGCTATAACCAAGCCTCCTTAGAACTTCAAAAAGTACTTTGAAATGATATTGCTGCTCAGAGGCCACAACATACACGAGCTCATGGAAAGGCCATCTGTTGTAACGCATAATCGCTGTTCCGATATCTTGCGTGATGTAGATACTCGTGCCATCTTTTCGGAGGAGTACTTTTTTTCCTAGACCGACATCTTCCAGATCTACCTGAATTGCACCATCCTCTGCACGATAGAATATTCCTCTAGCAAGGCCTTCCAGCACTTCCTGTTTGCCCAGTTTATAGGTCTCGTGTTCGAAATGGAATTCATCGAAACTAACCCTCTGGCGTCTATAGGTATCCATAATGCCTTCGACAGCCCATTTGTTCATCTTTTCCCATAGTGCAATTACATCTGGGTCCCCAGCTTCCCATTTCTGCAGGAGTTCTTGAGCTTTTTCTTCTGCAAAAGGATCTTCTTCTTTTAATCTATTGAATAAGACATAGTATTTGCCTACAAAGTGATCGCTTTTCAATCCTTCGTCTTCCGGTGTACGTCCTTGTCCATAGGCAAGATATGCGAGCATCGACTTGCAGATATGAATTCCCCTGTCGTTTATCAGATTGACCTTTTTAACTTCTGCCCCTGCTGCTTTCATGATTCTCGAAAGAGACTCTCCAAGCACATTGTTTCGAAGGTGGCCAAGGTGAAGAGGTTTGTTGGTGTTAGGGCAGGAAAACTCAATCATTATCCTTTGACCATTAAAAAGTGGGCTAGATCCCCAACCTTCTTTCTCAGCATTTTCAAGGACATAATTCGTCACATATTCTTTGTCTAGATATATGTTCAAATATGAACCTGTTGCTTTAATGGTCCCAGGCAGAATGAGTTTCTCAATATCGATTGTCATGTTGCAGAGACTCGCTATTTCCGCTGCAATTCTATCCGGTGACATTCGAAATTGCTTTGCATATGAGAACATGGGAAAGCCTATGTCGCCAAGCTTCGGCCTAGGTGGCTTCTCGGCAATGATATCCTGAGATGAAAAAGAGACATCCTTGAGCTCTTTTTGGAGAGCGAGCTCATTCAGGCAGTTTGCAATTATCGATTTCCATTGATCCACAAAATATTCCATGAGGAGCTCCATTTTAGCGATTTTCTCTGAAGCTTTGCAATAAGATGGACTTGCGTTTTGAACTATGACCTCGCAATATACGAAGATTCGAGGATGCTATATCAAAATAATCCGCAATCAGGTCTAAAACGGCCTCATTTGCTTTTCCCTTTTCCGGCGCTGCCTTTACTCTCAGCAATATGCGCCCATCGCGCAGTCCCTCTACACTATCGTAAGGAGCACGAGGAATAACATAGACATCGAGTACTATCCCCTCCTTCTCTTCATGGAGGGCTGGCTTTAGAATATCGAGATGCTCTAGAAGCCTTGCTGAAGGTGTTCTCATTCAAAATCCATCATTTAAGGCCGGCCATCTCAAGGAATTGCTCTTCATCGATGATCTTAATCGATAATTCTTTAGCCTTGCGGTTTTTTTCCGATCCTGAGCTTGGATCATTCGTGACCAGATAATCAAGATCCTTGGTTACGCTGGATTTTATTATACCGCCCTTTTCCCGGACCAGTTTTTCAGCTTCCGAGCGCTTCATCGATCTCAGCTCGCCAGTAAAACAAAAACTATTGCCGGAGACTGGATTTGCGGTCCTCTGGGTTTTAGGGAGCGGAGGTCTGATTCGCACATATCCACTATCGACGAGCTTGCGCATATCTTCCTCGACCAATCGCAGCCCTTCGTAAAGAGTCTTGGCGCTGATTTCAGCAAAACCCGCGATCTTCTCGAAATCCGCCGGTGAAGCAGCTAGAATTTTATCTAGAGTATCATATCCAGCTTCTATAAGCTTCTCTGCCATGAGCAAGCCAATTCCTTCTATATCAAAACCTGCGATAAACTGAGAAAGACTGACTTCATTTCGTTCTCTTATATTGCGCAATATCTTCTGAGCGCTCTTCCGGCCTATTCTTTCAAAGGAGATAAGGTCATTCATTGTAAGTGTATATAGATCCGGTATCCGCACAACTCTCTTAGCTTCGAAAAGTCTCTTCAACAACGTTGATCCTATATCTTTTATATCAATTACAGAAAGCCATTTTTCGAGGCGATGATAGGCTTTCCCTGGACATTCTGGATTCGGACAATAAAGACGTGTATCCTCATCGATTAGCCCTGCGCCACATAACGAGCAATGTGAAGGAATAGGAATCGGAATAGCATCTTTGGGGTTTTCGACCAGAGATTCGATCTTAGGAATGATCTCTCCGCGCTTGGTTATTACAACCTTAGAACCGATTCTTAAGTCCATAGAGCGAATTATGCCTGGATTAGCCAGATTGGCACGCTGAACAGTGGTTCCTGCAAGCCTCACAGGTTCGACTATACCAATAGGAGTAACGGTGGTCCCAGACTCACTCCATTCAACTGCTATGAGTGTCGTAACAGCCTCTTCTGGACTGAATTTGAAGGCTATCTGTAGCTCGGGACGCATCTTGTTCATATCTTCGAAATCGATTCGATCACCCTTTACTACAAGTCCGTCTATGTCATACTCGAGAGTAGGCCGTAACTCCATGATCTTGGCACGATATACAATGATCTCCTCAGGACTCTTACATTCGATGGTTGGAACAACATTGAAACCCATTCTTTTCAGCCAGGCAATCTTTTCTCGTTCGGTGGAGAAGGCTTCGCCAGTGGGCAATCTGCCCACGGCATCATAGCATACGATATCAAGATCCTCGACTCCCTGACCATCTTTGCGTTTCATGAGACCATTTGCGGCATTGCGACAATTGGCCTTGTCAGAATATTTTGATGCATGCACTCTCTTCGACATGAGCACTTCACCGCGAACTGATCCTGTAAATGGCTCTGGAAGCCGATTCGGAACTCCATTCATACGCACCGCGTTGGGAGTGATATCGTCGCCTATTACCCCATCTCCACGAGTGACGGCTCTTGCAAAGCCACCTTCATCGTATTGAAGCTCTATGCTAGCGCCATCGAGCTTATATTGCACGAGGTAAAGCGGATATCTGACTTTAGCTGCCCAGGCTAAAAATGACTCTGGATCGCTTGCCTTTGAGAGACTCCCCATTATCATCCTATGCCTATACTTAGGCCATCTATCTGATCTGTCTGCTCCTATAGAAGCAATAATAGGATTTGCTGGATCTATCGAAGCGAGTTCATCCCATAATGCATCGAATTCTTCATCCGAAATCTCGGGTTCGCCGTTATAATACAGTTCTTGGTGGTGCCTGATCAGATACTCCAATTCTCTGATTCTCTTCTGCCGAATATCAGGATCTTCACTTATTCTCAAATCATCTGGCATGATCTTATACTAATCATCCAAAGGAAGCCTGTCAAATTACTTTGAGATAAGATCCTATTCCACATTTCTTACTGACTGGATATTCAAGATATGCTATTCTATCGACATGCGTTTTTATGCTATCCAGGTAATAACATGCAAAGAAGAGGAATGGCTTGAGCGAATTCAACATCAAGTACCAGATATAAAATTCCATAAAATAATGAAGAAGATGTACATAAGAAAAAAGGGGAAAGCCAGACTTGACAATTCACCGGTTTTTCCAGGCTACGTATTTTTCGAGTATGATGGTGATTCTCTGCCTTTGGAGATAGTATATCGGCTGAGGCATTCCAAGTCTTTCATACGATTCCTACCGAACAACGAAGGTCCGCAACCACTCAACAATCGCGATAGCGAAATTATTCGCCATTTCATCAGTTTTGGAAGCTTGATTCCGCCATCGCTTGTAAGATTCGACGAAAATCAGAGAATAAAGGTAATAGAAGGACCTTTACAAGGTATTGAGGGCTTTATCATTAAGGTGAATAGAAGAAAACGTCGCGCAAAAGTGAGGCTCGATATAGCAGAATCTATTATATTACTCGACCTGGCCTTTGAAGTCATGGAAGCGGAAACAGCCAAAGCAGCTCCGCTAGGTGTATATCATGACAAGAGATGAAGCTGTCCCATTTGAACAGCTCTTGGCGCAAGATATGCTATATGCCTTTGCCATAAGGGCGTTCTCAAATATTGGAAATATCCAGAACATCAATGTTCCTCCTTTGCCGGAAGGCTATACTCTTATCACTGCTGATCGGTTGCCATTTAAAAACGAACTTAGAATAGAAGGCATGAGTCTGCCATTGTTAGCAGCCAAAAAGGTCTCCTACATAGGAGAAGTCGTTGGGCTAATCGTTGGTCCGGATCCATTGCTTACGGAAGAGCTGGCATTGAATACGATAGTCGACTGCGAAGCACAAGAATCAAGACTGGACTGGCAAGTATTTTCATCTTCAGATATTTCAGCCCGAATTGATTATTCGCGGGGAAAAGAGAAATTGTCTTCCGAATCCCTAAAAGCCTTAGAAGCCGAAGATAGTCTTGAATTAGCTTCCTATTTGCGTCTGGAGCCCCATGAATTTAGCTTTCATAGTGGCCTGGGTGCTCTCGCAGAATGGGAAAACGGTAGATTGAAACTCAGTTGCCCCGCTCTGGCGCCTGAGCTTATACACTCATGTCTTGCAGAGTTAACCAGCCTCTCGACTGAGGATATCGAGATCCTTCAATCTAAAATGTATGACAATTCCGGGATATATTTCTGGTATCCTTCATTGCTTGCAGCCAGAAGCGCAGCAGCTGCTAGAGTTCTGGGAAGGCCTATAAAGCTCCTTATATCTATTCAACGAGAAAAACGATTCCTACCTGGTATACATGGTATATCTCTTCATATGAAAACAAGGTGGTCAACGCAGAAACATTGTCTCATGGATGTTGCATGTCGCTTTGCGATTCCTGTTGGAGCTTATTCTGTCTTAGATGAGCTGATATTAGAAAAGACTGTGCGTCTCGTTGCGGATGCTATGCCCAACATTCCTTTGACTATAATCGGCTTTACGGTAAAAACCAACATGATTCCCATGGGAGCTCTCGACTGTATTTCATCATCTGCGATATTTAGCATGCTGGAGACTCATATTGCTCGCGCCGCAAGAAAAATGGATGTCGAGCTCCTAGAATTACTATGGACGACCTTAAGCGGAATAGATTCTTCCTCAATTATGAATAAGATGCCACCAAAGGAAGAGTCTTCTACCGAAAAAATCCTAAGACCTTTATTGGAACATACGGATTTTCATCGGAAATACGCAGCCTATGAGCAAATTCATAAGAGAAGCCATGGAGCAAAAGAGACTAGAATACGAGCCATCTCTTTGTCTATTGCTGAACAAAGCCATATCGACTCGTCTTGCATTTCAACAATGGCAGATCTGGCAAAAATAAGAAATAATTGGATTAGCTATAAACGATATGGAGAAGGCCTTCCCATTAAAATCCAGATATTTTCATCGATGAAGCAAAGTGATGTCTCCGATTCCCAATCCAAAAGTATAAGACATCTATCTCAAGGAGCGGCAATCCTTGAGGTCGATTATGATAGCATTAGGTCCATCTTCCATAGCCTTCGTCTTGATATATCGATTTATGCCGGAAAAATTCTCTGCCCATCCGCCGCAAAGGGTGCAATTCGCTCTGCGAGTATCGAAGCTCTCCTTGCATGCCTTTCCCGAAGCATT
>JAAYWE010000137.1 GCA_012516755.1 Treponema sp. | reverse complement strand
ATGTGCATCCATCGTATTCGACAGCTACCACGAGATTACCTTCCTGGAATAGACGTCAATGATGCTCACAAAGCACACCGTTCCCTTTGGAGATACCCAAGAGTGCACATTGCCGACGAATCGAAAGCTGCGGATGCTTCGGCTCTACCATTGTGGTTCGCTCTCTTACAACTGTGTGTACTTTTTTTAAGAACTCATTCTCTACTTGAAGCTGGCAAATCTCCTTGTATAGCTCCTCTTCTTTATGCTCCGCTGCTTCTTTCTCTTTATCCTTCTGGGATCGCTCAAAGAGCTCCGGTGCATTCTCCTCTAGCTGCTCTTTCCACATCGCTAGCAGATTCGGATGCACGCTGTAGAGTGTTGCCAGCTCCTGAATCGTCTTCTCTCCCTTGATTGCTTCAAGAGTAACCTTTGCCTTGAATTCCTTGTCGTAGTGTTTGTGCATAGTGAACTCTATGCCTCCTTCTTCTTTCTTTTCAAGAAGGTTTGGTCCACTCTATTTTTCCTCGACAATGGTCTAAATCCTAGGGCTCATTATAGTCCTTGGGCTCGTCTACCTTTCCTATATTGATAAGGCGATGCATGATGCGAAGCTCTATAAGACTTATACCTTACATGATTTGCTCGATGAGCTCGATATCATCGAATGCTATGCCCATCCTGGGCATAGGTTTCGGGTAGGAGAGATCACCAACAAACAGAGATTTCTCTATGAGGCGCTCGGAGTTGAGCCTCCCTCATTGGTATAAATGTTCGGGAATCCGGGTTACAAGCGTCGTAAACTTCCCGCCAGTAAACTGGGAGCCTTGATCCGTATGAACGATAAGCCCAGGTGCCGGCTGTTCCTTGCCAAAGCCCTGGAGAAACGCATCCATTGCAAGCCGTTCCGTCATCGTAGATGCGATCGACCAACCAACAATCTTGCGTGTAAACAGGTCCAGGAATGCCGCAAGATACAGATAACCTTCGTGCGTGGGAACATAGGTAATGTCTCCCAGCCACACCTTGTTCCGATAGTCTGCGGTAAAATCTTGCTGCAGTGCATTAGGATAAGCTCGATTCGAGTGGTGCTTATTGTAGTTCTTGTAAGCTCTTCTGGCACCTTTTGCATACAGAATCCATCGTACGCATGAGCTTTACGATTCGTTTTCTATTGACCTTGATCCCTTCATCCTTAGGAGCGCAGGTAATCCGCTTTGCACCGTATCGTCCTGAATGCTGTTCGAATACTTCACGTATCCTGTGGGACAGGAATTCATTCTCAAACTGCCGGTCGGATGGTTTGCGTGCACAATATGCATAGAATCCGCTGTGTGAGATTCCCAATGTTTTACAGGCCTTCTTGATTGGGTATCGGTACTTTTGTTGCACCAGATACCTGAACCTCACGTCCTTTTTTGCTGCAAGAAGACCCGGATTTTTTTAAAAGTTCAACCTCTTTCTCAAGTTCCTGATTCCTTCGTTCGAGTCTGTGTATTTCTGCTTGATAGCTATAGATCGTACTTCCATTACCGGGGAAAGCGCTCTCACCATACTTCTCATACTCGCTCACCCAACGGTAGAGACTATTCGGATGCACTGAAAGTTGTTGAGCTATTTGAGATACCGGCAACTCATCATCGAGGACAAGCTTGGCATCTGCTACCTTAAACTCCTAGTTGAACTTCCTTCTAGACATGAACCCTTCCTTTTTTCTCTTAACTTCGTGTCCATTTTATCATACCCCCTCTACTTAAAACCATCAACAAATGGTCTTGACAAAGGGGCGCAGCTCCAATGTTATGCATAATAGACAAAGGAGGATTGCAGAATGGCAACAAAAGACCAAATAGAAAAAGCATGGGAAAATGCAAAAGAAATTAGAGGAAAGGATCCTGATAAATACAGGCAAGACCCATATGGGAACCAGATGTATAAGCCTTCTTATGGGAAATCATCCGAGATGGGATGGGAAGTTGATCATATCAAGCCTCAGTCCAAGGGTGGTTCTGATGCAACAAAAAACCTCCAAGCTCTAAATACCTCAGTGAACCGAAGCAAAAGCGATGATCAGAGGAAAAAGAGCAGACACTCCAAATAATACAAATGAAGCATAACAAGACGCTCCATAGCGGCAAGTGAGCTTTGTCGTTAGAAGGCTTTTGAAAATAGTCTTCGTTTTCACAGTTATTACTCTCCATTTTACCATATTTAGAATAGTGAGATCGTTTCGTCTTCTACAGACGCCAATCTTGACTTACACGTGTATTCATGATTATATTATACGTGTAAGGAGAAGAACTATGAGAACAAAACTGACTTTAACCATAGACAAACAGGTAGTCGATAAAGCCAAATTATATGCAAAGAAAAAGAATCGTAGTGTCTCTAAGCTGGTAGAAGAGTACCTCAAATCCATTTCTTCGACCGAAACAGCAATGCCTTCTCTTTCTTCAATATCCGCTGATATTACTGACAAAATCACTGGAATGTTCAAAAACGAGTATAAAGGACAAAACTATAAAGAACTCCTCGAAGATGCATTAATGGAGAAAAATCTATGATAAAGAAAGTATTCCTTGATTCTGATATCATTCTTGATGTGGCAACTGGCCGCATGCCCTTTGTAGAGCGCAGCAAAAGTGTCCTTGCGAGTATAGAGAATGGAAATCTAATAGGGTACATTTCATCAAACAGTGTAACCGACATTTATTATATCCTTAGAAAGATAAGTACAAGCACAAAGGCAAAATCATTCATTGAACAGTTACTCACGTACATTATGGTACTGCCAGTAACTCATGAAGCGATCATAGAAGCTTTGAAATTAGATTTTTCTGATTTTGAAGATGCAGTACAGCATCAATGTGCTGTTGCCAATCAGTGTGAGTGTATTATTACCAGGAATAGAGAAGATTATAAAAAATCAAAACTCAATATCTATAATCCAGAAGAATTCCTTGCATTATTAGGAAAATGAAACCTTCTAATACCAACGCTGACTTGACATTGCTATTGTCACGATTCTTGCTAGCTCGCCGACGCTCCCAAAAGCAAGAATCACGCCAACGGCGCAATGCAAGTCACGCATTCGTTAGCTTGACGCCTTCCCTCTTTGTCAATATAGAAGTCACCTGAACAGGGGGTGACTGTATGAAGTATAGCGAAGGATTTCGGAACTCAGTACTGCGGAAAGTCCTGCCGACGGAGAACCGAAGCGTGTACGCGGTCGCAAAAGAGACCGGAATCAGTGCGATCACGATTCAGGGCTGGATCGCTAAGCTCAAAGATGGTACGCTCTGCTTCGATCGAGAGAGAAGCGAGCTGACGCCCTCTGAGCGTGGTGCAGCCGAAAAATCGAAGCTGATGCTGGAAGCATAGAAGGTAGCCGACACCGAACAAGGAGAGTGGCTGCGTCAGCATGGGCTACACTCTGAACACCTTGCCCTCTACGAACAGGAACTGGAGGGCATCGCGAGTGACAAGCAACTGGACTAAAAGCGAGAGAACGCAGAACTAAAAAAGCACAGGCGATATTTCACTCGGACGAGGAGGACTAATCGATTCGGAGCGGAAAATACAGGCAATAGCGCTCATCGAAGAGGCGGCGGCAAGCGGTGGCCGGGTGAAAAAAGCATGCGAAGTCCTCGGCATCTCCATAAAAAGCTACATACGCTGGAAAGCCGGTATGACGGTCGACAGACGCAAGTGGGCGGAAAAATCGGTGCGGTGAAAGCTTCCCCCAGAAGAAGTCGAACAGTTTTATCGGGCAGCCAACACAGCAGAATACTGCAACCAGACACCTGCTCAGATTGTTGCATCTCTTTTGGAGCAGGGCACTTACTACGGCAGCCAGCGCACTCTCTAGTGCATCCTAAATGCAAAATCAGCTCCCCCTCCCGAACTGAAAGCAGGAAACCAGCAAGGAACCGCAAGCCTCCAGAACTGGTGGCAACCGACCCTAATCAGATGTGGAGTTGGGACATCACGTGGCTCAAGACCTATGTGAAAGGACTATTCCTCTTTGCCTATGTCATCCTCGATATCTTCTCCCGAAAGATTGTCGGTTGGAGTATCGAAGAATCCTAAAGCCCGGAACTTGCACGAAACCTTTTCCGTCGCATCATCCGGGAACTTGGCCTCATGCCGATTTTCGTACACGCGGATAACGAGGGGGCCGATGAAAGGACTATCGCTGGTGGCATTCCTTACGCAACTGGAAGTCGGGCTCACATATTCAGGGCCTCGGGTGAGTGACGATAACCCGTTTATCGAAAGCTTTTTCAAAAGCGTCAAATACCGTGTCGGCTACCCAAAGGTGTTTTCAGGCATTCTTTCAGCTCGAGAATGGTTTGCCCGCTTCATCGATTGGTATAATAACGAGCATCGGCATTCGGGTATCGGTTACGTCACCCCGCACGAGAAACACAGTGGAGCCGATATCCTTATCTTTGAACGACGACAAATAACTCTGGATGCTGTCGCTGCTGTGCACCCTTAGCGCTTCGTTCGGGGTCCACGAACGGTTATGCTGCAGCGGGAAGTCAGGCTCAATAAAGCATCCTAGATTATACAAAGAACAAGATCATTGAGCTGTCAACTATATTGACAGATTCCGGCTTCACTCCATATCTATCCGACGTGGTTCCAGCATAAAAGAAGCTCTGAGCTTTATCGAAGGATTTAAGTGATTACTATAAGGCGAGAGCCTTTTATGCTCTGTTAGATGATGTAGCGACGAGTGTTCAGAAGTCATATTTTCATTCCTTCCATTCGCCTAAGATTCTTTTTAGATAGTGCAAGACTGGCCCACGCTTCAAGTGCTGATGTGCAAACTGATTTCGGTAACTTCGAAGGCATCCATAACAACTATCATTCTCGCCACACCCGCAACTACCATTGACTCTATCAAGTGCAGCTTTTAAACAAGCACGAAGTATTTCCTTATCTTCAAGACGGGCAACAAGTCCCGCCCCTCCGGGCACATTGTCGTAGAGGACAATAGGAGGAACAGCTTCTCTATTCTGATAGGATATTGTTACATTTAAATCAGCTGAGGGAACTTCTAAAATCTCAGCAGCCCCTTCAACTATAGCATAGGCAAGAGAATAGCCAAACCATATACCCTCTGTATTGTCCTGGAGTGGTTCAAGGAATTGAATTTGAAGGACGTCGGTGATAAACTCGTGTCCAAGGGAAACTTGCTCAAGAGTGCCAGAACAGTCTTCCCCATAGGGGTTTTTATGCCTCCCTTCTCTGCTACGAAAGCCAGCCCCACATTGATTGCAGATGTAAAAGCCTTCACTTCTTCTTCCTTCACATATGACAACCATTTGTCCTGGTGACACTTTTGACAATTTAACTGCCCCTAAATCAATTTCTCCGAGAGACGGCCCTTTTAAACCTAAGAAGTATGGGCGAGTGGTGAAAACCCGTGTTGTGCGTCCTTTTGGTTCTTTTGGCTTTTTGCGATCAGTCACAAAACCAAATTGTGGAATAAGATAAATTCCCTGTTTGGCGGAATCGCAGCAAATTTCTGAGGGTGCGACGTCTCCCGGGCTCCAAGAAATGAACAAATTATGCTTGGCACAGCGGCGATAGAATTTTCGAGGCCATTCTTTTTCTGCTACTTTCTTGATCCCATACGAAGTCCACTCTTTCTTATTCGCCACCAGTTTGCTAGTAGGAGCAAATTCTGCTATCGCAATGGAAAGGTCTCTTTGAAGAAGGACTTCGGAAGATTCTGAGGTTTTTTGAGTTCTTTGAGGGTCTAATTCAACCACATCTACGGGAAAACCATATTTCGGTATTATTGCTTTTCGTGAGAGAAAAGATAGCGTATCCTCGCTAGCAATAGTTTCTGATCTCTGCTTTGCCCATTCGGCAGTACGATAATCTTTTTTTGATGCTGAACTATTTTCAAGATTCTTTACACTCTTAAAATCACAAGAAATTTCTATCTCTGAAAGGGCGAACCTACTGTCACTCCCAACTATGTTTTGAATCCAACTTCCATTATCCAATCCGATTTTGTTTATCATATCTGTGGGAACAATATCTTTCAGCGACCCTTCCAATTTGACTTTGTGTTTTTGTAAAAAATTAGATAGATCACTGACTCCAGAAGGATCTTCAGGGTCGCGGAATAAATTTTTAACGCTCTCAAATCGGTCAGGGAAATTTCTAAAAAAATAGGAGAGCACTGTCGCAACAATGTGTCTGGTGATAATCTTCTCATTTTTTATACTGATTACTGGCGGCCGAACAGTTCCTCTAAGAATTCGATTCTCTGGTTCAGCAAAGTGGTATAGATCGTGAGGAGCACGACGACAAAAGGTTACTGCGAAGCCCGGGAATCCGCTGCGGCGACCGGCTCGTCCTATTCGTTGAGCATAGTTGAAAGCCTCCGGCGGTACATTGCGCAAGAAGATAACATCTAAGTCTCCAAGATCAACCCCTAATTCAAAGGTTGTGGATGAGCTGAGGACATTAATTTTCCCCTCTTTAAATTCCTTTTGAAACTCCCTTGCTTTCTCTTTGTCAATCTGTGCGGTGTGTTCTTCTACTCTTAATACCCCCGGCAGATCGTCTTTATAAAGCAATCTATAATGGTTCGCTTCCAAATCCCTAACTTTAATTTTTTGAACTGTTCCTGGGCAATTATGGCGTATGCAGACATTACCTACAGAAGTCGTTTGAAGACGTCCGCAGGTATCACATTGGAAAAGAGCGTCTTCATCTGAAATTGGGAAAGCCCTCCACCATTCTGGATTAAGTCTGCGAGCATCGTCAACGGAGAGTAAAAACCGATGTTGTGACGCAAACAATTCATCACTTAGTCTGAAGGCTTCCCAAATCTCATTAAGAATCTCCAATGCTTTTTTATCAGCATTTTGTTTGGGAAAGCCTTTTTGCGTTAAAATCTTGGTAAGAAACTTAACTCTCTTACCATTTTCACCATCCCAGCTTCGGACTTCCCTTTGTGCTTTGGGAGGACCTATTCGGACACGCATCTGAGATGCCTGAATATTAAGGTCATTCCAGTTTAAGGAAATATCTCCAGCGGTTCGTAACTCTACAGCTTTGTCGTCTCTCATAAAATCCAATAAAATAAAAATCAGGTCCCGTGCTTCCTTGTCATTCAAAGACCAGGGAGGAGAAAGTAGAATGTTTGGAACTATAAATTTTTCAGGCCATTTGATGTACCATCGTAGGAGCCCAACACCCTGAAGAGAAATTCTTGGCTCATCTGTCAGAAACTCACGGAAAAGGCTAAGCCATGCCTCTCGTTGAAGTTCCAAGCCCCCCATTGCAGGTGGAAAGATATTGTTTTCACGGTAAATATTGCATAACTCTATTGCCAGTTCGCGCAGAGAAAGTCCTTCTGATGCGTGCAGATTCAGTCTATTCATAGCCTTAAGAATCAAGTTCCGATTAAGAATGTCTTTATACGAATTTTCGAGATACCATGCAAAAAAGGCAGCTTCTTGACGACCGTCTGCGAAGGCGAGCACTTTTCTTCTTACTTCCGGAAGCTTTTGATATAGTGTAGTAGCGATTACGGCATGAGGACCATCCGTGCCATGAATTACCTCCCTCACTGGGTCAGGTGCGCGATAGCCACAAGTACTGCATTTCGGAATTTGATCTTCTTTTTCCTCTGAACCTTCTTGTTGCTCAACGAAGATTGTATTTGTATGTCCACACATCAATTTGTTACGACTTTTATTAACCTGCACCATCGCTCCACACTTGGTGCAAAGTTGAAATCTTTTCTTTGCTGTATTTGAATCTTCTTCAGCGGTTTCTTCTAATGAATTCTCAATAGGTCGAAAGAAGGTTGCTCCAAAATCAGGATGACCAGGATCTCTTATGGCCTCCTGTAGTCTACCGTCTTTAAACTTTCCAACAAGGTAGTGCTGACCGCATTCTCGACAGAGAGCGATTTCAAATACTGTCCCGCCCTCATCCTTACTGCGGCGCTCGAGGAATAAACGCTTCTGGGGAAAGTAGGATAAGAAGGCACCTTCGAGTGAGCGAAGGAATAAATGGTAACGCGCTGAAAGGAGCGGGTTGTCAGACGAATGATCTTTAGCCTTTATAAGTAACTCGACGAGTTCGGATAGGGCTTTAATGCGCTCTTCTTTCTCTATTGGCAAATCTTGGAATATTTCATCAGCAAGTTCAACTACTTCTTTAGGCTCCCCTGTGATGATCTGCCTAAGTCTAGTTGAACGCTGGTCATATTGAAGGAGAAAACCAGCAACTTTAGCTACATTCAAACCTTCAGGAACAGCTTCTCCCAAACGATAAGCAATTTCAGATAATTCTTGAGTATGACCTGATTCAAAGGCCTGTCGGATTGCTTGGTAGTCGTTAGAAGAAAAGTTTACTGTTCCTCGGTCAAGAATTGGTTCAGTTTCTCCTAAAACCACATCTCCTTCATCAAAATCCTCTCCAAATAAGTCACTGGCAAACTTTGCTACAAGTGGTTTGTCACTTTCTTTACCAGCAATTGTAGCACTTGTAGCAATGCATCTGAAAGTTCCTGTGCGACCGCCCTCTCTAAGTCTCCTTTTTAGTCGCCGTATGAGCATTCCCATTTCAATGCCTTTGGATCCTCGATACTGGTGAGCCTCGTCTATCACCAAAAAAGTCCAGAACTTAGCAAAACCATTGTCAAAGAGGGGGCTATCGTTGGGCCGGATCAGTAAATATTCAAGCATTGAGTAATTGGTAAGGAGGATATGAGGTGGATTTTCGCGAATCTCCTTGCGTAAGACAAGTTCACCGTGGAGCCGATTGGCGATGTGGTCTCGTGCGTGGCGCCGTGAATCATTCTCATCTTCTGGCATTTCACCTATATATTGACCAAATGTGAATCTAAATGGTGAACCTGCATCCTGAAGTATCTTACAGAAATCTCCCAACCGTTCTCGCTGGTCATTAGCCAGGGCATTCATCGGATAGAGTATAAGTGCACGCACCCCAGGTCCTAATTGCCCTGCCTGGAATTCCTCATATAGATGAAGGAGAATAGGATAGAGAAAAGCCTCTGTTTTCCCACTGGCGGTGCCTGTAGCAACGACGACGTTTCTTGCCTCGCCGAACACTTTCCGAACAGCATCCTCCTGATGTAAATGGAGAGGCCTGTCACCTAACACAGCCTTCAGAAATCCCTCATCCAAAGGAACAGTTAGAAGCTCTCGAAAGAGCTCATATGTCCTTTTACCACGTTTAAACACTGGAGTAGCCTCAAGATAGGGACCCTTGCTTAGGTGACCGGAGCTCAAAGCTTCCTGAAATGATTTCCTTAGGTCCGGATCTTTAAAGTAAAAAGTGGTCTCAAGATAGCGTTTGTATCTCTCTTCAACCTGCTTGGCTAAGTTTATTAGGTCAACTTGATAATTTTCCATGTTTATTGCACCTTTCAGTTATTGCTTTTAATCTATTTATATTCCACAAATGCGAAGAGTTTCTTCTTTTATCGTAGGCTAAATGAAAATTTTTGGCTTGCTTCATAGTTAATCCTGCGCCATCAATCTCTCCTTTATTGAAACCTCTACCCTGACGAAGTTTTCCATGGTGATGTCTACCTGGACATTTGACAATTGCATTAAATGCAATAACATTATTTTCTTTTGAAGTAGGAAGTTGTTCTCCCTGCTGTTTCAATTCCACCCGTGGTAATTCAGCGGGGATTCTAAGAACGATGGCTTCATACGTATGTGTTTCTTCTGGCAAAAACCATATTTTCATTGTAAATTGTTCTTGCCTGTTTTCAATTTCCTCTGCATCGCAAAAGTCTCGTAAAGGAACAGCCATCACCTCTTTTTCTACGTCGACATTATATGGTCTGCTTCTGTCACGATTAAATCCCACTTCAATTTTAGTTACCCAGCGCTTGCGGGGAAATTTCAACCAGAGTGCTTTTTCACTAGTAGCTGTAAAGTCCTGACGAGATAAAGCAATGATTCTGTCTCTCCAATTTGCAGGAGCTCCATTAAGATCACCTGCATTCCACCATACCCTTTCTATCAAGATTGTAATTTTGGTCTTGGCATTAACTTTGGTCTTATCATCCGCATCTACTACAGTCCAGTGAGTCTTATCGCAATAAGGCTTTGGGGGTATCGTTATAATTGTCAAGCTGCTTCCTCGGCTAATCTCAAATCCTTGCTCCATTTCACTTTCTGGTTCAATATTACAATTGACTTGATGGTTGAATTTTACTTCAACATCGCAGTATCCACCCTTTTCGGGCAAACATCGAGGGTTCATTATTTGAATGCTTTTCAATCCAGCGCTAAATCTAAAGTCCATACTGTCCAACAAATTATTATCTTTATCGTAAATACGAACAAAATACCAACCACTCTGCCGATTTGCTAAATCATCAGGCATCTTTTGATCTATCATACTTTCCTGCGGAGAAAATTGCGTCCGCCATCTGTTTCTGCCACTTCCTTCTTCACCAATAACGATTACTCCAACATTATCCCAGATTTGTTCATCAGTTGCTTTAATGCAAGGCGGTTCTTCGCCAAAAAGAGGCCCCATATCTTCGGAAGAATCAGGTAATTCTTTTCCTATGAGTTGGAAACTGGAACTGCCAGATTTCACAGGGATTCGTCCACCATTTGCATCAATAAATGCAATAGATGTGTTTTCGTTCTGCCGCAGGGCAAAGAAATGCGCCTTGTATCCGCTTATTTGAACATTCTCTGGCGCAATAGGAGCGGAGCCTGACATTTCTTCATCCCGTTTCCATTCACACGGGACTATTGCTAAGTAGTAGCCAGCCGTTGGTCGTCTAACCACTCTACCCAATCCTTTCCAGTTTTTTCGCATCTTGAAGATAAGGTAACTTCTGCCATCTTCCATAACGGGGATTTTTATTTCTCTATCTTGTTCTCCTTCGTTCCAAGTAACTTTTACTATGCCTTTAATATATCTGAGTGAATAACGCGCTTCGTCTGAATCATGTGGCTTTATAGATTCACCATTTTGAATAACATTTGGCGATGCAAACTTTTCAGGAACCTCAATGCCAACAATCCACTCCCACTCTTTATTCCAACAAACGATTTCAGGCCTCAGTGTACGTGTTTTCTTTTCTTGCAGTTGTTCTATCTCGTCTCGTTTTGTTGGACCTCTTGGCCTTCCCCCTCTTTCGCCGGGCGATGGCTTTCTCGCTGATTCTGGCTTTTCTTCCTCTTCCCGCTGATTAATCTCTCCTAATCTGGTTTTCTCTTCTTCTCTTGCTTTTGCCTCTCGCTCTTTCCTATATTTTTTCTTCTCAGCCTCTAATCGTTCTCTCTCTGCCTTCTCTTTATTGGATTTTTCTCTTGCTTCTCGCTCTATTTTTTCTTCTTCAGCCTTTATCTTCTCTAATCTCTCCTTTTCTTTTATGATAGATTCTTCTCTTTCCTTTCTTAGTCTTTCCTCTACTGCCCTCTTAGCCTCATCATCTTCGGCTTTATTGGCGGCTGATTCAGTCTCTTCCTTTGCCTTTTCCTCTACATCAGGCGGTTTTTGTAATTCTTCAACTGCCTTCTTGGCTAATTTTTCTTGTTCTTCCTGCGCTTTCTCCTCTTCTTTTTTTGACTCGCACTTTATCTTGCGCCTCTTAATAATTACTCTTGCGCCAGTCATCACTGATATAGCAGAAAACACAATTAGTATTAATATAATAATATTCATGATCTTCTACTTATCCTGCATCGCCATTTCGTCTAACTTAGAGACTTCCGAGGGAGCATTGAGTACCAGCCACTTTTATTTTAAATTTTCTTATTGTTAACTTCTGAAATCATTAACTCAATTAGCACCCTGCCTTTTGTCATCTTATTTTGACCGAAGTCAGTTTGAACTTCAGCCCAGCAGTAACATCTTATTTTCCAAAAATCCCTTTATTGATTAACTGATAGGAACTCTCATTTCGAGATTTTTGCTGTTTTGCGTCGAAATTCGTCTTTTGCCCAGAACCGCGACTGTTTCCCCTGCCCGAACAACTGCACCAATCAGAATTTTTCGGCAACGCCGACGAACTTAATCATAATACCAGTCTACTTCTACTGTAAACCATTGATTGGGTGCACGACAAATTTGTTGTGATTTTTGCAAGGTGAGATAAAAGAAAGACTTGTCTTTTTTTGTCTGGAAGTATAATATCTCTGCAGACAAAAGGAGGCGTCTATGATGAATGAGAGAGAATCTTTGGATGAACTTGCGCAGAAAAAGAAGGTAGTGTTGGGAGAAATTGCAAAGCTTCCTGCCTTCCGTCCGGGAACCCTCGAAGCGGCATATAGGAAATGCGGAAAACCAAACTGCCATTGT
>JAAYWE010000017.1 GCA_012516755.1 Treponema sp. | reverse complement strand
GAGATCAATGTCCATGCCAAAAGCCATAAAATCTGTACCGGAATATTTCCAAAGATTTCAGCCCTCCCAAAGGCATCAAAAAACAGAGAGCTCTGTAGAAACGATATTGGTTGGCCTTGGGATAGCACCATAGCAATACCTCGGAATATCATCTGAGTTGAGAGAGTCCCGATAAATGAATTGATTTTTGTAATGGAAATGAGAGTACCATTAACGAAGCCAAGGACAAGAGCAGCTAGAAATCCGATAAATGCAGCTAACCAAATATTCAAACCCATATTCTTTACCAGTATTCCGGTAAGGACCCCTGTCACTGCATATATTGCTCCTACAGAGAGATCAAATTCCCCAGAAATAATGAGCATTGTCATGGCCATGGCAATTATGCCGAGCTGGGCGGTCTGTCGCAGAAGATTAAAAAAATTATATGCAGTAAGAAAGACGGGCGAAGCAATTGTAAAAAAAACTGCAATCAATATAGCAGCAATCAGAACACCAAAATCGCGCCCCAATACTATATTGGATTTACTTCTATGATCCTTGGTTGGTGCTTTGTTCATGAGCCCTTCCTTTTTTATTTAACTCATTGCATAAAAGAAAAGATTTTCCCTTGTCAAAGATTCCTTTTCAAGGATAATTCTTGCCCTACCCCGATTCATAACCATAATTCGATCGCACATAAGCAAAAGCTCTTCCATTTCTGACGATGCTATTATTATCGTACAGCCTGCCTCTGCCATATCGGATATGATCTTGGCAATCTCGCTCTTAGCCCCAATATCTACGCCTCTGGTAGGTTCATTGAGTACGAGAATCGATGGAGATAGAGCAAGCCAACGTGCAAGCATAGCCTTTTGCTGATTTCCTCCGCTCAAGGTAGATATATAATCTTTAGGATTAGAAATCTTTATAGAAAGCTTGCCGGCCATAGTATCTACTAGCTTTATATACTCTTCCTCATTATAGCTAGTTAGATCTCTTGATTGAGCAATACTCACAATGCCAATATTCTTTGCTATATTTAGGTCTGGGAAAATGCCCTTGGTTTTCCTATCTTCTGGTAAGTAACCAACACCCGCGGTAATCGCTTTAGATATAGTTATCCTCCCAAGATCATTACCTTGGATAATGACAGAGCCTTTATCTGGCGGCGGCAATCCAAAAAGACTCGAAATGACTTCGGACCTTCCCGATCCCTGTAAGCCCGCTATACCAAAGACTTCACCTTTATGGACGGAAAAAGAAATATCTTCGTAAGATTTCGATAATGAGACGGATCTTGCTTCAAGAGTAATCTCTGCTTCGGCAAAACCCTTTGCGCTGCGATGTTGCACATCGATTGATCTTCCAGCGATAAGCCTCGATAATTCTTTGGCTGAAAACTCGGCTTTGTAGAGATGGCCTACATTTTCTCCATCTCTTAGAACAAAAACCTCATCGGATAGCTCCATAAGTTCATCGAGCAAATGACTTACAAATATGAAACCAATCCCTTGCTCATCTCTCAGTCTTTTTATCGAATCAAAAAGTCTTTCTACTTCTGGCGCAGACAATGCTGTAGTTGGCTCATCGAGAATCACAAGCTTTGCATTTCGAGACAATACTCTGACCAGAAGAGCCAATTGCTGCTCGGCAGCAGAACATTCTCCAATTGGAATGGTCGGATCGATATCTTCGTCCAGGAATTTTTTATACAATTCTATGCAGCGATTATTCATGAATTTCCAATCAGGCCTTATTCTAAGAGAAGGGATAGTTGGCCCAAGAAACACATTTGCCGCAATTGAAAGATGTGGACAAATAGGAATCTCTTGATGAAAAACGCTTATCCCCAGAGATTCGGCATCCGATACATCATGAGGCTTATACGGTCTACCTTGATATTTCATTTCTCCTGAATCACAAGGAATAGCCCCGCAAATAATTCGGACAAGCGTCGATTTGCCCGCGCCATTCTCGCCGGCCAGACCGATAATTTTTTTTGGTGAAATATCTAAAGATACATTTCTCAGAGCATGAATATTGCCAAAATGCTTTGAGATATTTTGTACAGATAATAGACTCTGCAAAACACTCTCCTTTTCATCGAGGAGACGGTGCCTCAAGACACCGTCTCCAGATGGAAGAGCCAATTTTTATGACGCCAAATGAATTCTAACGATAGCCTTCGGCTGCAAGTTTCATGACTTCATTTACATTTTCAGCCGTGACAGGTGCAATACCGGTATTTATATCGCATGGAGTAAGATTGAACTTCTTGAGAAGATATAGCTCCATAACACCCTGGAACCCCTGGAGATACGGTTGCTGATCAATAGTAAACTGCATATTACCTTTTTGGATTGCAACAAGTTCATCTGTAACAAGATCAAAACCACCAGCCATAACCTTCCCCTTGAGGCGATCTCTCTCGATGATTTGGGCAATTGCGCTCCCTGTTACTTCTTCCACTCCAAACATGCCTTTGATGTTTGGGTTTGCTTGCAGGGCGCTAGAAATGAGAGAGACTGCACGTACCATATCAGTACCTGTCGCGACCACTCGATATTTGAACTTACCGCCTTGAGCATCGAGTATATCTTTGATGCCGCGAATCCTGTCTTCAAGATTCTCTGCACCCGCAGTATGAATTGTTAAAAGCACATCTCCACCATTTGGCAGCAGTTTTAGGATCTGCATTCCCATTGATCGCCCAGCTTCATAGTTTCCTTGGCCAATATAGGCGAGCCTTCCACTTTCTGGGGCATCTGCATTTATGGCAATAACAGGTATACCTTTTGACATCGCCTCTTTGACTACGGCGTTGAATGCATTCGGATCGGGCATTGTCATGGCAATGCCATCAACCTTCTGCGCAATTGCTGATTTTACAAATTCAACATGTTGCTGAATATCAAAACCGGTTGGGCCAGTATATACAACATCCGCTCCAACAAGCTTGCCTGCATCTTCAGCACCTTTTCTAACCGGAACAAAAAATGGAACAGCGGTTGCATGGGTAATAACCACGAATTTATACCGTTTTTGAGCCTGAGCACCGACGGTACCTATTGCTCCAGCTATAAGCAATAGAACTATGAATACTGAGAGTATTCTTTTCATAATGTCCTCCTCTCGCCCTATGATTTTAAGATCCCCAAAACAGGATCATATTAATCAACCATAAATCATAAGCATCTAATTAAATCACAGATGTCAGGAAGACTTGTTAAATGCCTAAGAACCTTCAGTGGCTGATAATCTAAAAACGTTTTCAGCCATGTGACAATTTTCCTTCAAGATGCATAATCTGTCAAGAACAAATAAGTATTTTTGCAAAAAATCATCGCATACTCGGATTGCTTTCTTATAAATCCATTATGCACCACTTGTTGCTTTATCAATTCATCGATCTATCCTGATCTTGAGTTTTGCCTGCTTTTTCTATTCCTGATATAGCTTTGCAAGAATCAACAATCATCTGCACAACTTTGCGAGACTATGCATGGATGAAGCCTGCATTAGGTTGGCAATTTCGATTATGATTATTGCATGACAATACAGCATATCGAAGAATTCCTGCCCACATGGCAGGAGGAGTTTGGCGCAAGCATTACGGTAATCGGGCGCAATTATGAGATTCTCTATATGATATGAACGCAAAATCGGCCAAAAACAATGCTGACCGGGGAGGTAAGGATCCTTTAGGCCAGGATGTCCGAGCACGCCACCGTTGCGTTTGCAGTAAGGAGCATAGAAAAACGTCCCAAGGATATTGTTACGCGTCAAGAAGCAGGGCATTGAGAAGGAGACGCGGTGTACAGTGGACAAGTGGACACAAGGAATCACGGGAGTGCCTACTTACCCTGGTGGAACGAAAGACCCGGCTTGAAGTGATACTTAAACTTCCAAATAAGGCCGCGGTTGCGGTTAGACAGGCCTTTGACCAGCTTGAACGGCAGTTGGGCGGCGAGCTTTTTCGGACGATGTTTCGCTCCATTACCCTGGACAATGGTGTCGAATTCTCCCTTGTCTACGACCTTGAACGCGCGGTGTCGACCAAAGACACACGGACGACTCTGTATTTCGCTCATACCTTATAAAAACCTAAGAATCAATTTAGTCGACATTGCTCTTTACAGGAGACTTGTGTCAGCAGCTGGCTTACTCCTCCTCGACGAACCTTCTCTTGGCCTTGCGCCAATCCTCATCAATAGGATCTTCGATATGATCGATATGATCCAGAAAATTCACCAAGAGGAAAAGTAGCCATCCTTAGCGTTGAGCAAAACGCTCGAAAAGCCCTGAAGCTGGCTTCCAGAGGATACATTCTCGAATTGGGCAAAGTTGATTTGCAAGGCAATACCTCAGAACTCTCTTCCAACCCAAAAGTCAGTGTAGCCTACCTAGGCGTGGGCACAGAAGGAAATAGATAAATTCTATATTCGCCCGCATGGACCTCCATAGTAAAGTCAGATTTTATATTGTTTTTTGCCGTATCGAGCCCAGATGCATCGCGGGCTCAGCGAGGATCCTCACTCAGTAGTCCAAGATCGATCCATCTCAGAAGGAAAGAGAATTTGAGTCGTCGATCTCTGATAGCTATCTCGAAGGGCTCGATGCCCTCTATGAGGAATGGGTATCTTCATTTTTCTTGGCACCCTGTGTTGATCGTGCCTGGCGATGATCTCGATTTTGTTGCTGAATCGAAGAATCTCAAAGCAATCATCAAGATAATCTCAAAGAGAAGACGATCAGTCCTATCTATTCCCTTTTGACATGTGATGAATTATCTTCTAGCTGTCAATGGCGGCATCATTATCGCAATAGGTGCCTATTGATCCAGAAAAAATGGGGGCTCTCATGTCTCTCTTGAAAAAGAAAATTCTGATATTGATGATGGAAGTTGGAATGGGCCATAAAATTCCTGCCCTCGCAATAAAGGAAGAATTGGAAAGAAAATATCCGAATAGATTTGATATCAGCGTTCTCGACTTTGCGAGAGAGTGCGGTGCCCTAGGAGTAGACCGCCAACTTAAGAAAGGATGGGATATCGCTCTCTCTTTTCCTTTTAGCGTTCGAATAGGATATCGCTTTATTGAGTTGATCAAAAATAATTTCTTTTATATCGAGCTTCTCTGTAGAGATTTCATCAAGAAGGGAATGGATTATATTGCAAACACTAAGCCTGATGCAGTCCTTGCAACTCACACACTTTGTCTGTATATCGCGTGTAAAGCGAGGCGCACCTTTGGCGGGAATTACAAGGTTTTGTGCTGTGTGGTCGATCCCTTTGATGGTTACAGTCTCTGGGCAAACCTTGACACCGATCTCTTTTTCGTCGCGACTGAACAATCGAAAAAACGCCTTATCGATCATGGCGTAAATGCATCGAAGATACTCGTCACAGGATTCCCAATGCGCAAGAGCTTCTTTGTATTCATGAAAAACAAAGACAATATTGTTCATGAACTTGGTCTCGACCCTGCAAAGTGTACAATCCTCATTTCTGCTGGTTCTCGAGGTATTTCAAATGTCTATTCGTTTGCAGAGTGCGTAAAAAAGAAGGGTATTCCTTTCAACATCATTTCTGTCGCAGGAAAAAATCAGCAACTCAAGGAACACCTTGATACTCTTGCATCCATCAAAAATGAGACAAACCTGGTTTCTCTTGGATACGTTGATACCATGAACGAACTTATGGCGGCTTCCGATGTCATCGCAGGAAAGGCAGGCGCATCGACCTTCATGGAAGCGCTCTTTCTGAAAAAGCCGATGATTTTCACGGGATGGACCGCCTACAATGACTGGTACATCATCGACTTTGCATTGAAACACAATATTGGATGGTACTGCCCCACTCTTCGATCTTTTCTCACCATTATCAGCAAGCTCTCGAGCGAGCCTCATATGGTGCACGAGTATAGCGAGCGAATCGAGGCGCTCCATTTTACCTCTGGCACAGAGACCATCGCAGATATCGTTGCTTGCGAATTTGGAAACGAGAGACTATAGATAGGGCTTCATCGCTCCTTATCATATCGATGTCTGCTCATTTCTATTTCAATTCTAATCTCTTTCTCGATGGCACGAGCCTCATTTTCGAAGCTATTTCTCTAAAATAGTTCGATACCTCGTGGCAATGTCTTCCATAATGCTCTCCCAGGTGCGGCACAGTGTGCGCTGTGCCTCTGCTCCGATTCTTTCAAACTTTTCTCTCTCGAAAAGCGCGCTAACAACAGTTTGTACAAAAACTCCTATGTCGTTTTCAGAGATAAAACCATTCTCTCCATCTCTGATAAAAGAGGAAGTAGTTCCCCGAGAGCAGTTTCTTGGGTTTCTTCGCTTCCGCAATTTGGGCAAGGCCATTGATCTGCTTTCGCATATCAGTGAAACCCATGACTAAATAGATCTTGCGATTCTTCTTGAGGTGCATCCTCCTGTATTCCTTTTGGAAGATAGGATGGTCAGATTTTTTCTATTTGAGGGACAGTGTGCGTTTGATGGTTACGAAGTTTTCCTTGCAAGCAAGGTTTCTTTATCAGATAGCATAACATAAGAGGGAGCTCCAACGACTTCTTTGAAAAAATTAAAAGCATCACTTTATACAATCTTTCATACTGATTGAAAATTCATTCTTTGAATATTTATTTATGTTTATGCCAAGAATTGTTTAATTCATTGCAGTCCCATGTTTCGATCTTAAAGATGCCGTCAGATATCTTGTTTTGCGCATTGGGATTTCTAATAAGAATAAATTCTTTCTGTGGACAATTTGGGCAGTTGAGTACGTTAGAAAAAGAGTATATAAATCCAGAAACTCCAGAGTATTGGAGATTAAAAAACAAGTTGGCTTCGACAGAGGATGAATTTGATTTCGAGATAGTTGGCTGATATTCGACAAAGTCTCCGTTTTTTGAAAGGACTAAAACTCCCGCTCCGGCAACAATAGAGAAAGCTGCACTTACAGGGAAATCCATTAAGTCTCCATAGTCTGAGAGATCGCAACT
>JAAYWE010000136.1 GCA_012516755.1 Treponema sp. | reverse complement strand
GCCAGCTCTCCCATTTATAGCCGGTTATATTCTCCATATCCTTTGGAAAGGAAAGCGAAAATCCGAATTTTCCTGCATTCGATGCAAGCCAGCGCTCGGCATCGCTGCCCGCGAATTCATCACTTATGGATCCAAAATCCACGACGGTGCCAAGCTGGTGCTGAGACATCCCAGGGACCGCGGATACACGCTCAGCTTCTGCTCTCCCCATTTCATTGACATTCTGCTCAAATACGATCTTCTGATAGTCGTAGGAGCGATAGGCAGAGGAGACAACGAGGGCAATCCCGTCCTTTTTTGCCATTTCTGCCATGCGGACAAGCGCTTCTTGCGCTGGCTTGCGCAATTTCATGCCTTTCTTAGAAACGATATATGGGAACGGCCCATCTAGATCTACAAGATCTATGGGCACATACTGAGCGGACAAGGCTTTCTGCTTATCAACCCGACACAGAAGGTCTGTATCATTTTTCATGATTTCGCGTACTTCGCTAAAAAGCACTGCAAAGCCAGCTGGGTCATTATTTATTGCATCCCGCACACGATTCCGGTCGGTATCGCTGAATTGCACCACGGAAAGGGCTTCTTCCACTTGATCACGGATAACCGAAGGCAAGGAAGAAAGACGATTATCCTTCTGACCCGAACACGATACTATTACAACCAATATAAATGCCAATATAAAAGTAGTTGCCAGAAAAGACAGGGCTCGCATGACAAAATCATACCATGGATCGAGATAATTTTAAACTCTGGTCAGGATGCCATTAGAATAAGACTATCGGACGCTGGCTTGAGATTCTAAGGAGAGTACAAGATCGGGCTGAGTCACCTTCGCTTCATTGGCTTTGTGGCAGCCTCTATTCCATTAGCTTCCTAAATCTTAGCTTTTTCCTCGCTGTTTTAATCTAAGATAGACCTGCTTGCCTGGCACCATGGGGTTAGTACGCTCATCAATCTCGAATAGATTCACAGCCTTAATCAGCTCGCCCAACTTTCTAAAACCATAATTTCGAGGATCGAACTCCGGAAGGCGATTTGCGAGATAGGTTCCCACTTCGCCAAGATAAGCCCATCCGAACTCGTCTGCTGCTTCATCCACAGCGCTTGCAAGCAAGGCTTTCATCTTTGTATCGCTCTTTATGTCGGCCTGTGGCAAAGAACCTTTGCCGCCTTCCTTTTCCGACGAGCTTTCGCGCCCTTCCTCTGTTTCGTTGACATTGGCTTGCAGAATTTCGGTATAAATAAATTTGTCGCAGGCCGCTAGAAAAGGCTTGGGCGTCTTGCGCTGACCAAAACCGAGTACGAGCTTACCGTCCTCACGCAGCCTTGCAGCAAGCCTCGTAAAATCCGAATCGCTGGACACAAGGCAAAAACCATCGAGATTTTCGGTATACAAGAGATCCATCGCATCGATTATCATCGCACTGTCTGTAGAATTCTTGCCGGTTGTATAGGCAAACTGCTGAACGGGCTGAATGGCATATTCTAGCAATCTCTCTTTCCAGCCCCTAAGAGTCGGGTTTGTCCAATCGCCATATATACGCTTTACACTGGCCACACCATATTTGGCAATCTCCGCGAGAAGGCCATCGATAATAGTGGGCTGAGTATTGTCTGCATCAATGAGCACCGCTAATTTTAGTTGCGTATCACTCTTCATAAATAATCTCCAAAAGCAATTTATTTCACTATAAGTAGTTGAATGTCACATACATTCGTGCCGGTCGGTCCGGTCACAAAAAGGCCGCCAACCTCTTCAAAAAAGGCGTAGGAATCGTTATTGGCCAAGAACTCCGAAGGATTCAGCCCAAGGCGATGTGCATTTTCGAGAGCTCCAACGTCGGCAAAGGCTCCTGCAGCATCGGTAGGGCCATCGTTGCCATCGGTGCCAGCCGATAAAAAGAGCGTTCTTTCAAGGCCTGGACGAACAGAGCGCGAAAAATGATCAAACTCATTTAACACAGAGAGGGCCATTTCTTGATTCCTTCCACCCTTGCCCTTGCCGCGGAGAGTAACCGTCGTTTCTCCTCCGGCAATGATACATGCGGGCGCACAAAGTGGAGTCCTATGCAGTATAATATCCTGAGCGATTCCAGAAAAAACCTTGCCGATTTCTCGAGCTTCGCCAGAAAAGCGACTTCCAAGCACAAGAGTATTATATCCCAGCTCTTTGCTTCTCTGTTCAGCCTCCTGAATCGCATGGTAGTTGGTTCCCACAAGCATTGTCGAACATAAATCGAAGATTGGATCTTCTGGCTTCGGAGTCTCTGACCGAATACCTGAAAGTCCATCTTCTACGGCTTGAGCTATGGACTTTGGCAGCCTGTCCAAGAGCGCATATCTTTCGAATATGGCTTTCACATCCCTCCATGTACTCGTATCTGGAACCGTAGGACCAGAGGCAATGGTATCCAGATCATCGCCCATCACATCCGAAAGGACTAGTGCAATTATCCGTGAAGGGAAAAAAGCCTTTGCCAGATGGCCGCCTTTAATGGAAGATAGATGCTTGCGTACTGCATTGATCTCATGAATGTTAGCTCCACAGCCCAATAGGAGCCTTGTCACTTCCGCTTTATCCTCTAGCGAAATTCCGGGCGCAGGTACCGCCAACAGAGCGCTCCCTCCACCAGAGACCAGTACAAATACAAGGGTCCTTTCGCCTGCTTCTTCCCATTTTCGCACCCGCAAAGCAAGGTTTAGCATTTCGCTTCCGGCTTGCACCGATCTTTTATCCGGAACGGGGTGACTTGACTCGATCGAAGTGATCGATCGGGACGCAAAGAGACTTTCGATATCCTCAGAGAGCCTCGAACTTTGTCCACTTTCCGGGGCCTTAGAGACCACGAGCCCTTCTGTAACTCGTTGGCCTAGAATCGAGGCCAGGCTTGCGGTCATAGGAATCGAAG
>JAAYWE010000135.1 GCA_012516755.1 Treponema sp. | reverse complement strand
GAAGCGGACATAAATGGCATGCTTGCTTCTCATTATAGAGTACCCATATGTTTTGTATCTGGCGATGATATTCTCAGGAAGGAAATAGAAGAGCATTTTTCGATTTTACCTATATTTGTTTGCACAAAGCAGGGTCTTGGTCGATTTGCCGCTAAGATGTACTTCGAGGAAAACTTAAAGCCTGAGTTTGTCGAAGGCGCAATGCAAGCCATCGACAGGAAAGATGTATTCAAGCCACTTAATCTAGCGCCAGTTTACGATCTCGAGATTGATTTTGCCTCTACCGCGATAGCGGATGCTGTTTCTGTGATACCAGGGTTGGAACGAATGGAAGGCAGGCGCGTGCTCTATAGGTCTACCGAAATGAAAAGCATATATCGAATGATTCATGCATCCGCAATGCTAGGCGGTAAGTTTGCCGCTTTCACTTGATAAAAAACACCTATACAAGCTTTTTATTCCTTTTGGGAGAAAAACTTATTTATATGGAAAAGAAACTAAAGCTGCGTTGCAGTTATAGAATATCTTCAAGGGGGGTTATTGACATGAAGAAATTTCTGTCGATTGTACTTATCTGCCTTGCTTTGGGTGGAATGGTTTTTGCACAAGCAAAGAAGGGACCAACTCTGCGAAACAGAGATCCTGATACATTGGTCTTTGTCCTTGCCGCCGCTCCTCAGCCGCTCGACCCAAATATCTACACGACTCTGAACGAAGCGCAGATAATGCGAGAGATCAATGAAACACTGGTGGGGATGAAGTCAGACAATACCTTTTATCCGGTATTAGCCGAGACGATTCCAACGATTCAGAATGGGCTTGTTTCCAAAGACGGTTCTGTCTACACGATTAAGCTCCGAAAAGGCGTAAAATTCCACAATGGCAATCCATTTACCGCCGACGATGTAGTTTTCTCATTCAATCGAATTCTGCACCACCCGAAGTCGAGTTCCAAGAGCATGTTCAGTGCGGTTCTTTCCGTAGTCAAAGTAGATGATTACACAGTAAAAATTACCTTTGGCAGACTTAAAGATCCTGAATATGCGACTATTGCATTGACCTCATGGGAAGATCGCGCAAAGTATATGACGGCTTCTCCATACGGACCAGCTCTCAACATTCTGGCACACTATTGCTCGGGTATCGAAGATAAAGAGACAGTGGAAGCTGCGGGTGCAGATTATGGTACGAAGATTGTTGTTGGAACTGGCCCCTACAAATTTGTGTCATGGCCTAATCCGCAGGAAGTCCAGCTTACGCGGAACGAAGAATGGTGGGGAGGCGCTAAATCAGTTGCTTACAAGAATGTGGTCTTTAGAGCCATGTCAGAACAACCGCAGGTCAACAATGTCTTGATAACCGGCGAGGTGGATATGGCTTTCAACCTCTCCAAGCTTGATATAGGAAATTTGGACAGAAATGGCCTTGTTATCACAACAAAACCTGGTGTTACGATATGGTACGGCGTTTTCAACATGAATTCCGATTTGGTTGGGCAGAAAAAAAATGGCAAACTTGATTTATCCGGCCAGTACACTGAAGGCGACTCCACTCATCTTAGAAGGGCAATTTTCTATTCGATAAATCCAGTGCCCTTCATCAAGCAGGTTGATATCTTCAATGGCTATGCAGTGCCAGCCAATCAAATGATGCAGCCAGGATTCTTGGGCTATGTCGAAGGTGCTCCAGCGGGTACTCCCTTTGCAGAATTCAATGAAAAGACTTGGTATTTCAACAGGGAAAAGGCAAGATCCGAATTTGCCATGCTTTCGCCCGAATTCAGAGCAAAGCTAAAGCCGGAATCAGTCACCTTGGTTGTGGGCAATGTTACCGATCGAGTGAAAATCGCTAATAATATCAAAGATCAGGTCAAGACGACTCTCGGAGTTGACTTGATAAAGGTAGTTCCAATGGTGAACGCGCAGATTATACAGCAGAGCAAGACTGGCGATGGCTACGACATGGTGGTAACCGCCTGGTTCACGCCAACTATGGATCCCGATTATACATGTATCATTTACGGCGGCGACTCTATAGGAACCGGAATGAATGGCGCACTCTACAACAATGACATTGTCAACAAGAACATTCAAATTGGCCGCTATTCACTCGATCGTAAGATCCGAGAAGAAGCCTACATAAAAGTGCAGACCCAGCTCATGACGGATAAGCCGTATTTCCCAATGGTATACGAAAACGTGTTATTCGCGTCGCATCCAAGAGTGGGTAACCTGGATCAGGCGATATTCAAGACAAAATTGGTCGATATTCATCTTTTGACTAAGCTACAATAGTCCTTTTGAGATGCATGCCTGCTCCATGCAAGCGGGGCAGGTATGCTTTTAAAATTCTGATATCGCCATTCGTTCCAGATCAATATTTCCGAAAAGGTTCTGTTATGTTCAGATATATAATGCGTCGAATACTGATGCTTATTCCGGTTCTATTAGGTGTGACATTCATTGTTTTTTCTCTAATGTATATTACTCCCTCGGATCCCGCTCAAATGATGTTGGGAGCAAATGCTTCACCCGCAGCATATAAGCAGATGAGAGAGGACATGGGTTTGAATGCGCCTTTCATTGTGCAGTATGGAAGATTTCTCTTTGGATATAAGCACCCTATCTTTGGTTATAAGGGACTATTGTTTGGAGACCTTGGCAGGTCCTATGTGTCGAATAGGATAATATTCGAGCTCATTTTCAGCTCTTTTCCTAATACGCTTATCCTTGCAGTCGGAGCGCTAATTCTTGCTATAATACTGGGTATTCCGATTGGAATCATCTCTGCAACAAAACCATACTCTGTGGCTGATATGGTTTTTACGGTTTTTGCTCTCCTGGGAGCATCGATGCCAGTATTCTGGATTGCAATGGTGCTCATCTATACCTTTGCCAACAACTTACGCCTTTTTCCTGCCATAGCCAATCCGCGGGATTTATTGTCTCTTGTGCTGCCAACAATAACTTTGAGCATGAATTCGATGGCCATCATTATGAGAATGACACGTTCATCAATGCTCGATGTCATGCAGCAGGATTACATCAGGACAGCGAGAGTAAAAGGCATGGACGAAAAGACAGTGGTCTTTAAGCATGCCTTGCGTAATGCCCTCATTCCAGTAGTCACAGTCGCAGGTCTTCAGTTTGGAAGTCTTCTTGGTGGAGCCGTTCTGACCGAAAAGATTTTTTCCTACCCCGGACTTGGTTCTATAATGGTGGATGCAATATTTCAAAAAGACACGCCGCAGATTCTCGGATCGGTATGTTTCGTTGCAATAACATTCACCATCATAAATCTTGCGGTTGACATTCTATATGGATTCATCGACCCACGCATTAAATCCGCTTTCTCGAAAAAGAAAAAAACAGTGCGAGGCGACCTATGAGTAACCAGTCATTTTTGAGATTCTTGAAGCGGCAATCAAAGAATATTTCTCAATTCTGGAGGCAATTCTCAAGGAACAAACTCGCAGTTGCAAGCTTGATTCTAGTTTTGATATTCGCGCTTGTTGCTATTTTTGCTGACATTCTCTATTCGTATGATTTTGTTACTTCGAATTCGCTCGAGAATGCGCTTCTCAAGCCCGGAGAAACCAGTACGGTCTATTTTCAAGAGAAAGATATAGAGCACACTTTCATCCTTGGCTCGGACAATTATGGTCGTGATATTCTCGGCAGGCTGGTCCATGGTGCAAGAATCTCTATGATCATCGGTTTTGTTACTGTAGCGATGGCGGTTGTAATAGGTGGCATTTTAGGAGCTATTGCTGGATATAAGGGAGGATTATTCGATACACTCATTATGCGACTTACCGACATAATCCTTTCTATTCCGACCATTCTAATGTCGATTGCCATTGTAGCTGCGCTTGGGAATAGCTTTTTCAATTTGCTGATTGCTATAAGCACATCCTTGATTCCTGGCTATATACGAATAGTCCGCGCTTCTATTATCTCGATCAAAGACCAGGAATATGTTGAAGCAGCGCGCGTAATAGGTGCAGGAGATTTTCGGATCGTGCTCAGGCACATACTGCCAAATATCACCTCTCCGATCATTGTTCAGTCTACGCTCAATGTAGGCTCATCGATACTCTCTGCCTCTTGGTTGTCTTTTTTAGGACTAGGAATTCTTCCGCCAAAACCAGAATGGGGCAATATGCTTTCCGAGGCTCGCGAATTCATTCAATACGCGCCGCATCTCCTATTTGCACCCGGAATAGCCATCCTGCTCACCGTATTGGCCTACAACATCATTGGCGATGGATTGCGCGATGCTCTAGACCCAAAACTCAGGCGTTAGGAAGCTGATTATGGATAAGATTCTAGAAATAAAAGATCTACATGTACACTATTTTTCAAATCGAAGAACGGTCAAGGCGGTTAATGATCTTTCGCTGGATATGCAGAGAGGTCGAGTATTGGGTCTTGTTGGCGAGACGGGAGCGGGTAAGACAACGCTAGCACTTTCGATACTCAACATGATACGTGCACCCCAAGGCAAGATCATCTCTGGATCCATTCGCTTCAACAATACAGATATTCTCGGCATGTCCAATCAAGAGCTGCGAGAAATGCGGGGAAAAGATATAGCAATGATTTTTCAGGATCCTATGACCGCTCTCAATCCTGTGCTAACCATTGGAGAACAGATCGCTGAGACAATCTATAAGCATGAAAAGATATCTAAGGCTGAGGCTTGGTCGAAGTCTGAGGAGATGCTCGAGACTGTCGGCATACCTGGCGTCAGAGCAAAGGAATATCCCCACCAGTTTTCAGGTGGAATGAAACAGCGCGTCGTAATAGCCCTTTCATTAGCATGCAATCCAACGCTTCTTCTGGCGGACGAGCCTACAACAGCCCTGGATGTCACGATTCAGGCGCAAGTTCTCGATTTGATGCGCGGCCTCATAAAAACCAATAATACATCGGTTCTATTTATTACCCATTCGTTAGGGCTGGTTGTCGAGAACTGTGATGAGGTGGCGACCATGTATGCAGGAGAAATCGTGGAGTATGGAACGGTAGAACAGGTGTTTGGGAATCCGCTTCATCCTTATACAAGAGGTCTTTTGGGTTCTCTCCCTGATTATAGCAAAGGCTCTCCTCGTCTCCGGCCAATACCCGGGCTT
>JAAYWE010000134.1 GCA_012516755.1 Treponema sp. | reverse complement strand
TTCCGAAAGCCTGCCTATAACAGCCCTCTCTTCATCTCCGGGCTTGATTGTAAGGGCTGTCTCCTCCGCAATCCGCGCCGTGTCGAGGGCTTGCTTACGATAACGCTCAATTTCCCATTGCGTCAGCGAATAGCGCAGGGGATTGATATGGCTGGAAATGTCTATGGAGCCCGGGAAAGCATGATCCGCGCCAAATTTTCCACCCGAAAGAGACTTTACAATAGATGTTTCTTGATCTTCATACCAGGGAAAAGAGACAATCGTGTAGCCTTGTTCGGTAAGGCGCTCCTCTTTCTCCATCCGCGGTGCTTCGATATTATTACATATTATGAATTCACGGTCGGCTGTGATGAGGGCTCCAGCAACGCCCATCTCCGTAGCTATACCAACAATATTGTAGCCGCCACCTGTAACCCAAGAAAAATTAGAGCTTTTCTTAAGATAGATGGCATCAAGATCGAGTTCCTCGAGAAGTTTACGAATACGGTGTTTTTTCTCGGCGATTTCTTGATGGACAAATTCGAACATCAATTCTCTCCTATAGTGAATTTCCTTGACAAAACAAAAGAGTTCCTATAAATATTACGTTGTAAGACGTCAGTTGTCAATAAAATTTTTTATCAAAATGAGGAAATGAGATGCGTGTACTATTCATAGGGGGAACCGGCAATATTTCATCGGCTTGTACAAACGAAGCGCTCAGAAAGGGCTTCGAGGTCTTTCATCTTAACAGAGGAAACAGACCGGAAAAGGAAAGACGAGAAGTAAAAGTCTTGAGAGCGGACATCAGGCAGCCAGAGGCCGTAAAAAGAGCCATTGGATCGCTGTGCTTCGATAGCGTCGTTCAGTTCCTGGGATTCGAGCCCAAACATATCGAAGCCGATATACAGCTTTTTAAGGATATCACCCATCAATATATATTCATAAGCAGCTGTTCAGCGTATAAAAAACCTTCCCTAACCCCAATTATCACCGAAGAAACACCTCTCGAAAACCCGTTTTGGGAATATGCGCGTCTAAAGGCAGCCTGCGAAAAGGTCTTAATGGAAAGCGGACACACGCACTCCTTTCCGTATACGATCGTGCGGCCTTCGCATACTTACGACAATGCTTGGATACCAGGGTGTTTTGGCTCCGCGGGTTATGGCCTTGCGTGGAGGATGCTCAATGGCAAAGAAATAATAGTGCCGGGAGATGGTCAGTCTCTATGGACTCTCACACATGCATCGGACTTTGCGGTGGGCCTTGTAGGGCTCATCGGAAACCCCACTGCGCTTTCGGAAGCCTTTCATATTACTTCAGATGAGCATCTCACCTGGGATGCAATACACACGATTATTGCAGAAGAGCTTGGAGTCAGCCCGAGAATCGTTCATGTCCCTTCAGATTACATTGCCAGAATAAATCCCGAGCGCGGAGCGGGGCTCCTTGGCGACAAGGCTGTATCAGTGCTCTTCGATAATTCCAAGATCAGACGATTCGTCCCTGAATTCCGCCCGCAGATTACCTTTAGAGAGGGCATTCGGCGCTCGCTAGCCTGGTACGACGCTAATCCACAGTTGAAAATGCCAGATTCCATAATGAACAAGGAGATGGACACAATTTTGGGATATTGGAATAAAGGGCTCTCGGTGCTAAAGATGTAAAAACTCCAAACTGATCTGATTTCTGGGGCTCTCACGGTCATCGAGCATGTAAGAGTATATTTATCGATTTGCCAAGAGTCCATCGCGTAGAAAATCTCTGAGCCTAATATGATGAATCCCCTGCCAATCGTGGACGATAGGATCCATCGAAATTACAAAGCGAGGCCAGCCGCCTTCAATCTCTGCAAGCGCTCCAAACTCTCTTTGTTTAGTTGCTTTGTCTGGCATGAGATACGTAGCCTGAATATAGCAGCGCCCTTGTCCCTTTTCGGCAATAAAATCGACCTCGCGCTCGCCTATTCGACCCGTTGAGACTTTCCAGCCATCCGCAAGGAGCCTTATAAATACAGCATTTTCAATGATCTTGCTGATATCTGAGCTTGTGCTGTTATGGACGACTGATCGCAATCCTAGATCTTGAAAATAATACTTAGCGATTCCTTCAAGTACCTTTTTGCCGCCCACATTTTCAATAGGGCATCGCAGGAGCGCAAACGATCGAGTAAGATATCCCAAGTAATCGAGCACCGATTGTGGCGACGCATCAATCCGTATACTTCTTAGGTAATTGGCAATATTCCTCGCCGAGGTGGGGTTTCCAATATTGTCTGCAATAAATTCAAGAATCCTTTCTAGGAGCGACGGACTTCTTATACCATAACGGTCAACCACATCTTTCAATACTACAGAATCGAGCACTGCGCTCAAATATTCGCGAAACACGACATCGTCATACGGCAGATTTGCAAGAAATGGCAAGCCACCACAGTACAAAAATTTATTGAGTGCCTGATCATTGTCTTCAAGACGATGAAAAGTCAAAAACTCATCATAGGTAAGGGAGAACACCTCGATGCGGATAGCCCTTCCTGCAAACAATGTTGCAATATCGCTTGAAAGCAGATCAGCATTCGATCCAGAAATATACACATCAAAACGATCATCCGCAGCAAATCCGCGTACAGCAATTTCAAAATTCTTCAATTGCTGCACCTCATCAAGAAGGAGCGCGATCGAAACTTGTTGCCGAGCTTGAATATCAGAGGGGATTCTCGACATGACTTCGCGGACAAGGTCTTCACCTGTTCTGAGATGCCGCCATTCGAGTTGTTCCAAATCGATATGCAGTATGAACCAATCAGGATGCTCATTGCGAAGATATTCTGCAAGCTGAAGAAGGATATAACTTTTCCCTACACGCCGCTGACCAATGATCGCCTTGATAAGTTTTGTACCGATGTAAGGGCGAATTCTATCAATATACCTTGGGCGAGGAATGATGTTCATTAGGGTGCGCCTCCAGTGTCCATTATGATGGACAAAACCATAATTTGCAAGCTATTGTCCATTATGATGGACAAAAATCATTCGACGGAATTTATTGGATTTTCGGGATTTCCATGATAGATAGCGGATATTTTGCTTGCCTATGTTTACAGCTCGCTCATCTTGTGAAATAGTCTTTTATGCAGCAGTACTACAAAAGAATACAGAATGCTGCAAAGGAGGAGGATCATCATGCAAAAGAAAATGAGGGTTATAGCTTTTATTGTTGTGGGCTTCTTGGCGATTTCATTTGTCGCAGCCGGGCCAAAAGAGAATATCGCTGCTACGGTGGATCGAATTTCGCCGGATCTTATTGCGATGTCCGACTTCATCCACGACAATCCAGAGCTGGGAAACAAGGAATATAAGGCGGTAGAGCTGCTTACGGGCTACCTCGCGCAAAATGGCTTTAAGATTGAAAAAGGTGTAGCCGGCCTTGAGACTGCTTTTATCGCGACCTATGAAAACGCGGGCGGAAACGGCCCGGCAATCTCCTTCCTAGCCGAATATGATGCGCTTGCAGAAGTAGGCCATGCCTGTGGACACAACATTATTGGCACTTCCTGTGTAGGTGCAGCGGTGGCGCTAGCTAAGAATCTTGGATCAATTCCC
>JAAYWE010000133.1 GCA_012516755.1 Treponema sp. | reverse complement strand
TCCTAATAAATTTGCAGAGGCTGTCGAAATCCAGACACTCTATGTTCCTTCTCTCCGCTAGAATCCTGATATTATAGGGGCCTTTTGCCGAATTAGTGAAGAGAGCGAGAGGAATGTGTTTTCGCTCGGCATAGGTATACTGGGCAAGGGTCTTTTTCTCCTCAGGAAATACTTCACAGGAAAAACCGGCATCTCTAAGATGAGCCGCTAGCGCATGAAGCTCTGATATCGCGACTTTATCTACAGTCCCTTTTTCCTGATTCATTATCAGTATTTGGGTCGATATTATTGACTTGTCTATTTTACCGATTGTCTCTAAAGCTGCGATAAGTCTATCCAAACCAATTGAAGCTCCAACTCCCGGCATTCTTCTCTCGGTATATAGGCTTGCGAGTTCGTCATATCTGCCTCCTGAGCATACGGAGCCAATCTCAGGCAGAGCTCCTAGCGATGTCTCTACAACCATTCCTGTATAATAATCCAGACCTCGAGTGATGCTTGGATCAAGCATAATCCGATTCTCAAAGCCTGCTGCAGCCACATATTCCATTATTTCCAGCAAACGATCCCTTGCCGATTGCGCCTGAAAATCATTTTTATCGCAAAAACCAATCATCTTTTCAAGAGTTGCTTCAAAGCTCTCTTCTTTTTTGATAAAAGAGAGAATATCGTCTGCCAATTGCAGACCCAGCAACTTCGAGAGCTTTTCGAAGGCATTCTCAAAACCTATTTTTTCTAGCTTGTCTACGGTCCTGAGAATTTCCGTAGACCTGGCTGAAGCGCCAATGTGTTCCAAGAATCTATTAAAAAGTGCGCGGTGATTAATGCGGATCGAGAATTCTCCGACATCTAGTCTTAGCATCGCTTTGGCTGCTGTAAGCAGAATATCTGCATCCGCAGAGCCTGAATCAGTACCCACGATATCAAAATCGCACTGCATGAATTCCCGATATCTTCCGCGCTGAGTATTCTCTCCGCGCCATACTTTTGCTATGTGATATCTCCTAAAGGGCAAATATAACTCGTCGACATGTTCTGCCATAAATCGTGCGAAAGGCACTGTCAAATCGAAACGCATGGCTACGTCTCGATCGCCATGATCAAGGAAGCGATATACTTGCTTGTCTGTTTCTCCGCCTCCTTTTCCAAGCAAGATGTCAGCATACTCGAGGACGGGAGTGTCTATGGGTACAAAACCAAATAATGCAAAGACTTGCTCAAGTTCTCTTACCAGAGAAGAGCGAGTTATCTCTGCATCAGGTAAAAAATCTCGAAAACCTTTTAGCACTCTCGGCTTAATAACAGTCATTCATTAGCTCCATCAATATAGAATTAAGCAGTATTGCAAAGATAAGTTGAGTAATTATGAGAATAATCAGCAATGGATGCAAGAGGGCTAGTTATACTTAGAAGAGACATATGCAAATGGTCTATGCTTGTCCTTCGCATTCATTTGTGATATATAGATAAGGCCCTCTTTATCCGGTTCTATCAGCCGGATCATCCGCACTCGTATGAGTGCATATGTCCACAGGGAGGATTGAATGAGACAGTATGAACTAGTCACTGTGCTGAGCTCGGAAGAAGAAGAGTTCAAGGCCGGCAAACAGGCAATCGCCGATATGCTTTCGCAGTATAAGGCAATTGATGTAAAAGAAGAAGATATGGGAGACAAGCCTCTCGCATATCCAATCAAGAAAAAGACACGCGCTCACTATATGCTCTATCGAATGAGTTTTGATCCTGCTTCCATTGTTTCGCTCGAGCGCGCAATAAAGCTAAACCCTTTGGTATTGAAACACCTGGTCGTAAAGGTTGAAGAATAAGGCCAAGTCCCACAAGGACTAAAGGAGTATATTGTGAGTGATATCAATGTAGTAGTGTTGGTTGGGCGTCTTACCCGCGACAGTGAATTGAAATACACGCCGTCTGGGCTTCCAATATGCCGTTTTTCCATTGCAGTGAATCGCTCTAAGAAGCAGGATGACCAATGGATTGATGAGCCGCATTATTTTGATATCGAGTTTTATGGGAAAAGCGCAGAAGGGCTAAGCAAATACCTTTTCAAAGGCCGACAGGTCGCCGTTCAGGGAGAACTTCGCCAAGATAGGTGGGAAAAAGATGGCCAACAGCGCTCAAAAGTAGTTATTGTCGCTGGAACTATTCGACCATTGGGAGCTCCGTCTCAAAATAGTGGCGAAATGGGTGGCAGAAGATATGCAGCAGATAATATTCCATCAAAGATTGATTCTGCCAATAATCAGATGCCTATTCCTCCGACAATCGACGAGTTTACTGATGATATTCCATTTTGATAGGAGATTAGTATGGATGAGATGAGAGATATCGATGAATCTAGAGCTTCTAATGTAGAAGCGGAACAACAAGAACTGCACAGAGATCAGGATGACCGGAATGGAGTTCGCAAAGGAAAGGGCTTCTTTCGTAAAAAAGTCTGTCGCTTCTGCACTCAGAATGTAAAGATAGATTATAAAGACGCAGAGCTTCTTCGGCGTTATACGACTGAACGAGGCAAGATTCTTCCTAGGCGCATCACTGGTACTTGCTCAAAGCACCAGCGAATGCTGGCAGTAAATATCAAGAGGGCAAGGGCTCTTGGGCTTCTTCCCTATGTTATAAAATAGCCCAGCGTTTGGAATCTGGTCCAAAGAGCGAGCGACATTGATGGAAGTATCTCAGAGCATAAAGTCGGAATCGTCTAGCAAATATTCATGGCGTGTCTTTATTCCATTTGGACTTCTGTCTGGATTTCTCTATGCTAGCGGTTTTCTTGCGTTTGCATTTTTGATCCCTATTCAATATGTGTTTCGTAAGGAGAACAAGAGGGAAGGTTTGCTCTCCATTCTAGTATCACTCTCGATAGTGGCGGCAATAAGCACAATTGAACTTTCTAGGATGGGCTGGAAAGAGTTACCCATATTTCTTCAGACTCTATTGCTTCCAGCATTGCTTCTAGCAACAATAGGAGCAATGAATCTATTAAAGAGCGATGCCTGGGTAAAAATCATAGCTGCTACAATAGTTGTCTCTGTGCTATTTGCTTATCTTTTCAGTATTAGTATAGGTACACCAGAAGCACGGAGATCGATAGCAGATATGATAGCCCAGCTTTTGAACTCATCAGGCATTCAGGATTTGGACGCATCGGCTATCGAACAGAATTATGTCATTCCTGCAATATCGATCATTATGAGATCTTTCGGAGTAGCATCGTGGCTTCTGCTTGCAGGTAGCTGGCATATAGGCAATAGTCTTGCATCTGCTAGAATTTGGAAGCAAAAAGGAGAAGCAAAGAAGAATGCATTTGTATTCAGCGTGCCTTCATGGCTTCTCTGGCCAAGCATTTTGGGTTGGCTTGCTCTAATCTGCGTTCTTTATGGAAATGAGAGAGGAGTCTTTGCCATAATCGCCTGGAATGTCTCTCTGGCCGCTGCTTGTTGGTATGCATTACAAGGCTTTAGCCTGATTTCGTATTTTTTTCGATTGAGAAATATGCAGCGCCTAGCTGGCCTATTATTGATTTTGCTCATGATACTCATGTTTTACGAAGCCAAAATCAGGATTGCAGCTGCAATCCTGGCCCCAATGCTCGGTGTATCGGAAGTTTGGCTGCAATATCGAATGCATAAAGGAGCTTGAACATGAAAGTTATATTAAATCAAGACATACCCAATTTGGGTGAAATTGGAGACGTCAAGGAAGTTGCGCCAGGATATGCACGCAATTATCTTCTGCCAAAAAAAATGGTCATGGTCTACAATGAAAAGACCGAAGCATTGTTTTTGAAGCGACAAGCGGAGATTCAAACCATTAAAGAGCAGAAAAGGCTTTCTTCTCGCACTTTAAAAGAGAGAATCGAGGCAGAACCTCTCGTTATCTCGATGCCTGCGGGAAAGAATGGAAAACTTTACGGTGCGGTTACGAGCCACACAATTGCAGAAGAACTTTTGAAGAAAAATATAGAAGTCGATAGAAAGAGAATCGAAGTGCCAGATCGTTCGATAAAATCTGTCGGCAACTATAAGATCGTGATTAAGCTTTATGAAAAAGACGAAGCTATACTTCATTGTAATATAGAGGCTCAAGCATCAGCGAGTGCAGAGGAGAAGAAACCTTCCGAAGAAGCAGGCAAGAAGCGCAGAACCCGCAGGCAACGCACAGAATCTGAGCCAGCAACACCTGAAGAACAAGCTGCAGCATTTGAGGCAGCCGTGAATCGCGGTCAGTTGAGCTGATCTAGTATTTAACCCTCTAAAAGGGTAGGGTACATCTAGAGGATTTTTAGATGGCAGGTCCATCGCTTAAAGACACATTACCGCTTTATAATGGTGACGCTGAGCAGGCATGCTTAGGCGCTCTTCTTCTAGACCCCGAGTCGATAAACAATGTTATAAGATACCTGCGTCCTGACAGCTTCTATGATTCAGCCAACCAGGAAGTATTTGAAGCTCTTCTCGCTATGCACGAAAAAGGGCAGAAGCCAGACCTGATTACACTTTCAGAGGAGCTGCGAAGCAGCGGCAATCTTGAAAGGATCGGTGGAAGTGCATATATTGCAAGTCTGGCTTCATTTACTCCTTCTGCTGCAAATATCGAATACTATGCAAAAATTGTGCAAGAAATGGCCACAAGACGGCGACTAGTGCACCTATCCGCTGAAACCGCAGCCATGGCGCATGAAGAAACCAAGGATATCGATGCGATTCTCGATGAAATACAGGCTAAGATATTCGAGATATCGCAGAATCGAAGGACTGCTGAGTATCACTCTGCCAAAGAGATCGTAACAGAAACGATGCTGCTAATAGAGAAACTCAGTACGGACCCAGCTGCATTTACCGGTATACCTTCCGGCCTCTCCGATCTCGATGCATTAACGAATGGTCTTCAGAAGTCTGAATTCATAGTCATAGGGGCTAGGCCTTCGGTGGGAAAGACTGCCCTGGCTCTTACAATGGCAGCGCATGCCTCAATCAATCTAAAGATTCCAGTTGCATTTTTTTCTTTGGAGATGTCGGAATCAGCAATTATGTTGAGGCTTATTGCTTCTGAAGCAAGGATTCCTGCCGATCGCATAAGGACAGGTCGAATAAAGACCACCGATTATGATAGCCTTATGGATGCAGCCTCAAGAATATATGAAGCTCCACTTTACATAGTAGATCTGCCAAACATGAAACTCCTTGAGCTCAGGACCATGGCGCGCAGGCTTGTACTAGAACGAGGGGTAAGAGCAATATTCGTAGATTATCTTACGCTAATAACCCACGAAAACGCCGATTTGCCCCGGTGGGAACAGATAGCGGCTATCTCGCGATCGCTCAAGGCTCTCGCCAGAGAACTAGATATTCCAATCGTGGCTCTTTCGCAACTCAAGCGCGAAGCAGAGGGCAAACAGCCGACTCTTGCTGATTTGCGAGAATCCGGGTCGATCGAACAAGATGCCGATCTTATAATCTTCCTTCATAGAGATAGAGAAACTTCCAAGACATATGACTCACAGACCGATCAAATCGAAACCGATATCATTGTTGCCAAGCAGCGCAATGGGCCAACAGGTAAGGCTCCGGTTTGGTTCAAGAGTAGCTATGCGAAATTTGTGAACATGGAGCGTAGAGATCGCACATAATCTTCATGAGTTGCATCCCTATTTACCTAAAAAGAAGAAAATATCACTCATAGTTGCTACAAGGAATAGCAAGAGAATAGAAGCGACCCCAATGAATTGAAATCTATAGAGGGACTTGGCATTAATTGGACGCCTTCTGATAAGCTCTATCAAATAAATAAGGACACGACCACCATCTAAAGCAGGAATTGGAAGAAGATTCATAATGGCAAGCGCTATCGATATGAAAGCTAGGAAATCGAGAATTGGTACCAGCCCGGCGAGGCCTTCAGCTTTTATCTGTTCGGAGGCAGCGGTACCAATTAGATAGGTCAACCTGGCTGGTCCAGAAATGGCTTTGAAGACATTTACACCGCGAAAAAGCATGCCTATACTCTTTATTTCCAATGAAATTGTAGAAAAAGTCTCTTCCACCCCCATCGAAATAGCCTCTGGAAGCGACTTAGCTTTTTCTGTTCGCAAGATACCTTCAAATCTAATGCCCGCTTCTTCAAGCGATTTCGCGACAATTATCATTGAGAGAGTCTGATCTCCGCGCTTTACTCTAAGACTCACAGAACCATTTGCATTGTTGAATACTTGCATAAGATCTACGGTGTTCGAAATGGGTCTTCCATCCGCTTCCATAATGATGTCACCTGGACGAAGATCCGCAATTGCCGCGGGACTCTTCTCTTGCACTGATTCTATAATAGGATCAATCCAGGCATATACGCCAATTACGCCTATACCCGAATTTGGATCCAGTAGGGGAGTTATGACGAGCGAATGTTTTTTGTCATTTCTTAAGACCTCAATGGACATGGTTTTTCCAGGATTGCTGGCAATGATCTCCTGGAGATCGCTATAATCCCTTATTGTTTTGCCATCGATCGATATAATCTTATCGCCTGTCTTAAGGCCTGCAATATCCGCAGGATTGGGCATTTCGCTTTGAAGAGTGGACCCAATTTCGCTCGAAAGAATGATCCTATTTGGTGCCGTTACAATGGTAGTCCCTATAGATGCTACCAATATGAAGATAAATGCAGCAAAAAGTACGCTGAAGAGAGGCCCGGCAGAAGCAATGAAGATGCGCTTTAATGGAGTAGCCGAAAAAAAACTACCTTTTTCCGAAGGGATATATTGGAGATTTTGATCCACCGCTGCTTGAAATCCCTCTTCTCCCTTTAACTTGCAATATCCTCCTATGGGAAAAGCACAAAGCTTCCATACCGTCTTTTTGCCCTTGTGGGAGATTATTGATGGTCCCCAACCTACAGAGAAAGCCTCTACTTCTACGCCAGACAAGCGAGCAAAGACAAAGTGGCCAAATTCATGAAATATCACGACTATGGAAAGGCCAATAAGGCCTAGAATAATACTGATCATCCACAACTCTCCGAGAGATGAGCGGCAATTCTGCGCGCTTTGATATCTATATCGAATATATCCTCGAATGATTCGATAGGCAAATTCCAATCTCGATCGAGTACCTTTGCGACCAGGTTCGATATATCGGTAAATCTGATTCTTCCATTATCGAAGCATTCTACCGCTATTTCATTGGCCGCATTGAACACAATGCATTGAGCATCTCCCTCGTTGATAGCCTGGCGTGCAATCCAGAGCATAGGATATCGTTCTTGCCTAGGTTCATAGAAATCGAGGCTTATGTCTGCTAAATCTGCAAACCCGAAGGAAGTCTCTACAATCTCAGGCCAATACAGCGCCATTTGTATCGGCAGACGCATATCAGGTTTTGAGATTTGGGCGTAGAGAACCCCCTCGATAGTACGAATCATTGCATGGACATAGCTCTGCGGATGAATAAGCACCTTGATTCGCTCTTGAGGCATATCAAAAAGCCTGGAAGCCTCGATTAGTTCCAGCCCTTTATTAGCCATTGTTGCAGAGTCAATGCTGATCTTTCGTCCCATTTGCCATACAGGGTGCTTGCAAGCCTCGTCTGCCGTAACAGCATCGAGCAATTCAAGAGGAAGAGCATAGAATGGTCCGCCTGATGCGGTTATTATGAGTTCGGAGACAAGGTCTCTGCCAAATCTCTGGACTATTTGGAAAATCCCAGCATGCTCAGAATCTACTGGTATTATTTGGCATTGATTTTTTTGAGCAAGATTCCTTAGAAGTCTATAGCCCATGACGATGGATTCCTTATTTGCCAGGGCTAGGTCTCTTTTGTTCTGTAATGCTAGAATCGACGCCGATAGACCAGCAGCTCCAGCGATTCCGTTTAGGACTATCTCTGCTTCGGTTTCCAAAAGAAGGTTCGATATTGCGTCGAGGCCATTCCAATCCATCTCTTCTGGAGCAAGAGATGGATTGCCAGTCCAAGCTCCTTTGGCTTGAGGAAATTGCCTTTTGAGCTTTTTGGCGAGGATGCGATTGCTATGGATGGAAAAACCAACAAGCTCGAGCTTGTTGCAGGAATCCGCGCTCCGTTGAATAACATCGAGAGCCTGTCTTCCAATAGAGCCAGAAGCTCCGAGTACGATAACACGCTTCAGCTTTTACCTCCGATACCCTTGCTTCTAGAGATTGAACAAATGAAAAGTATACGAAAATGCAATAAAAAAGGGTGCACTAAAATATAGACTATCAAATGAATCCAGAATTCCTCCCCTGCCAGGTACGATAGAGCCTGAATCCTTAATTCCTGCCGATCTCTTGAGAGCGCTTTCAAACAGGTCTCCCACAATAACAAAGAATGCCATTCCCAATCCAAGAGAAAGGCTTAGTAATATATATGCAATTCCCGAAGGCTTCCAAGCGCCGGCAATAGGTCCCAGTCCAATAAAGGCAGCGACTATCGATCCAATCGTACCTCCTATAAAACCCGAAATGCTCTTGTTTGGTGATACATCTAGTAGATTCCTTTTCCTAGCAAGGTATTTTCCAAAAAACCATGCAAGGCTGTCGTTTCCAAATGTAAGCAAAGCAAAGCTGATTATCGTATTCTGCGAATTAGGAAATCCGGAAACAATGAATATGAGAAATCCCGGAAGAAGCGCTGTATAACAATGTACAAGCGCGATTGATGCTGCTTGCTTGATAAGATCTGGGAAAGAATTCTTTTTTTGGAATACAAGCGGGATTAACAGAAGCATTAAGCAAAATGACCAGGAAATAAATAAGACGAATGCGGTCTCCAGGAGAGATCCATATAGTATACACGATATAAATGTCAAGACCGATGGAATTAATCCAATGATAGTTGCTAAGTCTCCTGTGTCCGGCAAACTGGCTCTGGT
>JAAYWE010000132.1 GCA_012516755.1 Treponema sp. | reverse complement strand
GGCTTTTGCAAGCCTGACTCTTTTGCAGTCTCAGGTAGCTGTCGGCTTTGTGTTGGCAATGCTATGCAAAGACCTATCCTATTTCCTTGGCAGCCCAATAATGGGAAAGGTGGGACCCCGTATCTCGCAAGTGCCAATTCCTTGGCTAGAGAACATCCCGATTCTTGGGCCAATTTTCTTTCGCCAGGATATAATGACCTATTTATCCTTTGTACTGATTATACTTGCGTCGTTCTTTATTTTTAGGACTAGGCCTGGACTTATGCTGCGGGGAATAGGCGAGCGACCCGCCGCAGCTTATATTCGCGGCGCAAACGTGACCCGCTTGCAATATCTGTATGCGGTGGCAGGAGGAGCAATTGCCGGACTGGCAGGCCCTATTTATTCGCTTTCCATAAAGGCAGGGTGGAAGGGCACTATTTCGGGGCTCGATGGTATCGGCTGGATTGTACTCTCCATTACGATCTTTGGCGGCTGGAAGCCATTCAGGGCAGCTTTTGGAGCATATCTTTTTTCTTTCCTTCAATGGTTAGGTCTTGTGTTGCAGCCCAGTCTGCCATCTATCCCATCCCAAGTGCTACAGGTGGCACCCTTCCCTCTTATGATCCTGACACTGCTATTTGTGAATATAGGCAACGCGGAGTGGGTCGAGCGATCGCTTGCGCGTTTGCCCGAGAATGTCCGTAGAGATATAGCCAAGGTCTTGAGAGCCCTGAATGCCACCCCACCTGCAGCTCTTGGCGAGCCATTCAGGAAGGAATGATTTAATTGGCGTGGAGAGCTTCGGTTAATGCAAGCATAAAAGGACCAAGGCCTTTAAAATCGTCCAATACAATAGGTTCTCCGACATAGTAGGCAATCGAGCCATCGCGATATGGAGATCCACCAAGACCAGCAACGCTGCATATTCCATCGAGATGCAGGCGCGGCATTGTAGACTTAAATGTCGATAGTTCTGCCATCGGTTCTATTTGTAGAAGCTGTATCGAAGGTTCAGAAGCGCATTCCCATCTGACTTTTTTTGTTATTATCCCGGCTATCGCTGAGTCTGCGGTTTTCTTCCATATTTTGGCTCGATTTGCATTCGTTACTAAACCTCTTCCAAGGCTCTTGTAGAATGTATAAGCGAACATGGCCGAAGCCGAAGTCTCCTCATAGTTGCTCTTAGCCTCTGGAGCATCCATAACCTGCAGCCATAGGCCAGAAGAACGCTGTTCTCGCACAAGAGCATCGAGAAGATCCATAAGCATCTCTTCCATGTAAGGTCGCTTAGAATGCGCAAGAGGAATCCAATCGAGCGTATCCACGAGCGCCATTGCAAGCCAGCCAACGGCTCTAGCCCATACATGAGGCGAACAGCCAGTTTCCTGGTCTGCCCATCTAGATGCCTTACTATCATCCATTGCATGGAAATATAGTCCGGTTTGTCTATGCCTCAATTTATCCCGAACAAACAAGAACTGCTGGCATACATCATCTACCATATCCGTTTGTCCAAAGAGGATCCCATAGTGCGCTTGAAAAGGTCCAAACATATAAAGACCATCGAGCCATACTTGATACGGATATATCTTTTTATGCCAATATGAGCCAGAAGCGATACGAGGCTGCCCCATTAGCTGTTGCGCGAGAGTTCCGATTGCTTTTTCCAGTCGTTCGCGATAAGACAGGCTATCTCTATGGCTTGCGCATTGAATGCACCCACGACTGGTATTCCTGTGCTGCGTGTGCTGATCAGGATCCCCAGCTATGAGATCTTTCTCTTCGCCATCTGCCTTTTTCTCCGGGCTACTGGCTTCCCACTCACGGAGAAGCAGCTTTCCCGCATTGATCTGATCCAAATTGAATTCATCGAGACAATAGCCTTGAATCGAGCCATCCGGAAGAATCAGCGCGGAGAGCCTTTCCTGAATAGAGCCGTCTAAAAGACCACAGAACGCTTTTGTGGAGGCTTCACTGAGCGAAAATAGAAGCACACCCGTCTCATAATTCCATTTGATTGAGGCGGGTGTGCAGTTGGCAAGGGAAGTCGCAGCTGCCGATGCTAGAGTCTGCAGATACAAGGTTGTCATGTCGGTAAGCATCGCGGCTACCCTCTAAGTAGATTTATAGAGCTAACTCTTCATTGGAGATAGCCGGCTTCTTCCATCTGTTGGCGAGCTGCTCTTTCCCACTCAGCTGCTCCAAGTTTATCCATTTGGACAATAAAGGCCTGCCAGTTCTCTTTGGTCAGCGCTTGTTTACCAAGAACAAACTCCTGAACCCCCTGATTCATATAGCGCTTTAGGTCGGCATTGTTGGGGTGTGGCCTTATTGTTCCAGCGCCTGTCACATTGGTCCACGGCATGCTCTGCATCGTCTTTAGGTAAAGCAATGGGCCCATGGTGCGACCATTGCTGGTCTTGAAGTATGGATAACGCGAGATAAGCTCCATCTCGCTGTTATAGAAAACCATGTTGCGAAGCTGAGTGACAGTCTGGCCTTTTGGCGAGGAGAATTTCGTGTCGTTCGGTACGCCTTTATCGGTAATATTGCCATCTTTATCTATCGAATAGTTGACTCCTTCCACTCCCCAACCTATGAGCTTGTAGCCTTCATCGGTCGCCATGTAGTCGAGAAGGCGAGCGATAGCTTCCTTTTTACCTGCCTTAGCGGCCTTTGCAGAGACCGCATAGATGCGGAAATTAGTATCATAGATGCCTACAGAGCTCTTTCCTTTCGGACCCTTGGGAGGAGGAATCACAGCCCACTCGCCATTCGGGAAATTCTTATCGAAAGGAGCGTAGTTGGCTGCCGCTGCAAGCGCGGCAAATTGCTCGCGCATAATTCCAAACTTGCCTTGTTTCCACGCTGCGCGGAAGTCATCCTTTTTCAAACTCGGCCAGTCTGGATCGATAACCTTTGCATCGACCATCTTATTGACGAATTGCAGAGCATCGTAAAACTCGGGCTTTTTGACATTTAGTCCAAAATTATCCTTTGTCATGTTCCAGGTTCCGGCAACTCCAAAGGCTCCCATTATGGGATCAAAGCGACGCCCAAGATATTGTTCCTGATCGAAGTATTCGACAAAAGCTCCAAAGCCATAGGTATCGTTCTTTCCATTCCCATCCGGATCCTTGAAGGTAAAAGCATAGCAAACATCGAAGAACTCATCCAGATTAGTCGGTACCTTGAGCCCAAGCCTGTCCAGCCAATCCTTGCGAATCACAAGCCCTTCGTTTTTCTGAAGCGAACCAGGAAAAGCCAGACCATAGCTCTTGCCATTTATTGTCGTATGCGCCCTGCTATCCTCGTCGAACCAATTTTTGGCTCGGTGTGGCATAAGGGGATACATATCATCGACATCAGCAACAAGTCCTTGCTTGATAAGAACCTGCCATGGATCACGGCGAACCATGAAAAGATCGGGCAATTGATTGGCCGCTGCTGCGGCAAGGATCTTTACATCCTGATCGTTTTCGTTCGATGGAAGAGCCATGAGTTTTAGATCGATTCCCAACTGTTCGCGAGCGATCTTGTAGAACACCCAATCATCCGGTGGCGGGCCTGCCTCGGTAATGGCTGCCCCATACCACAGCTCGATCGTCACCGGCTTCTTTGCGGCTTGACCAAAAGCAGACGTAATGACAACACAGATGAGAAGAATGGCCAAGCTGAACCTTGTATATTTTCTCATACCAACCTCCTTTGCGGCAAAATGCCGCTTCTCAATTATTTTTTGCTCTTATCCTTTGATGCTTCCGAGCATGGTACCCTTTACAAAGTACTTTTGAATAAATGGATATGCGACCAACATGGGAATTGCAGCCAAAAACACACTGGCTGCCTTTATGGCATATATCGGAGCTTCTCCGAAGGCGCTGACCTCGACATATTCATTCATACCCGAGGAAAGCAAGATATTCCGCAATAGGATCGGCAGCGGCTGGAGCTTTGCACTGTTGATATAGAGCATGGCGTTGAAAAAATCGTTCCAGAAGTGAACACCATAGTACAAGCCAATTGTGAGCAGAATTGGTTTTGAGAGCGGCAAAACGATTCTTAGAAGCACCGTCAACTCCGAAGCCCCATCTATGCGTGCGGACTCCTTCAACTCTTCTGGCAGTTCCTCAAAAAAGCTCTTCATTATAAGCGTGTTATAGACACTTACGGCGCCAGGCAGATAGACGGCGGCTAATTTGTCCACCAGCCCCAATTTAGTTACTAGCAGATAATTTGGGATGAGTCCTGGATTGAATAAGTAGGGGATAAGCACAATTATATAGAGCAATCTCCTTCCCGGCAGCGATTTTATTGAAAGCGCGTAGGCAAGCGGAACCGTAAAGAAGAGCGCAGTTGCAACGCCCTCGAAAAAAATTCGAAAGCTGTTTCCTGCGGAATGGAGAAAAGACCTGTGACCTAACAGCGCTCTATATGCCGCTGTCGACCATTTCCAGGGAGCCAGAAACATTCCATCGAGCGCAGATCCAATGAAATCGTTTGGCCTGAACGAAAGGGTCAATGTGCTCCAAATCGGTATGATGAGGATAGCTAGTATCAAAAAAAGCGACGCATCGATGAAAAAATGAAAGACCTTGTCGCTTTTTGACAACTTTATCGCGCTTGTCATAAAATACTCGGCTCCTTAATCAAAACCATCCCTCTCAGTAAAGCCCGGTTTCCGTATATCGCTTTATGAGCTTATTCGATAGCATGAGCAGAATCATGCCGAAGACACCTTTGAATAATCCAACGGCGGTTGCAAGTCCAAATCGAAACTCAAGAAGACCCTGGCGATAAATCCAGGTATCGATGATATCTGCCACACTGTAGACCGGAAGCGAATACAGCATGAAGATCTGGTTGAAGCCGGCATCGAGCACGGTACCAAGCCTCAATAGAATCACCATTACGAGGACGGGCTGGATTGCTGGCAGCGTGATATAGCGGACTCTCTGCCACGCACTTGCTCCTTCCACCCCCGCCGCTTCGAAGAGAGTCGGATCTATACCCATCAGAGCAGCAAGAAAAATAATTGCGCTCCACCCTGTCTCTTTCCACATGTCCGATAGAATGACAATCCAGGGGAAATATCTGGTATCAGTCATGAAGGAAACAGGCTCTCCCCCAAAAGCCTTTATGATGTCATTCAAGATTCCATTAGAAGGCGACAAAATTGCCAAAAGAATAGCGTACATGATGACCCAAGACAGGAAGTGCGGTAGATATGCCATTGTCTGCACCGTTTTTCTGAGCCAGTAGACCCTACATTCATACAACGCAATTGCCAGAAACACGGCGGCAGGCACAGAGAACACCATCTTTCCAATACTGTAAAAAACCGTGTTGCGGATAAGTTCCCAGAAATAATAGCTGTTAACAAAATCAGAGAAATTCTTCAAACCAACCCATGGGCTCTTTACCACCCCGCTCAGCGCTTGAAAATCCCTAAAGGCAATTTGTGCATTCCAGATGGGTATATACTTGAAAATGATAAAATAGATAAATGAAAGAGAAGCAAGAATATAGACCGATTTATATCGCTTTATGCGACGCCTTAGGGAAAGCGGAGTCGGTTTTGCGGTCGCGACAGATTGCATCTCCATGCCTATTTTTCATTAAAATAATAAACGATAAATCTGCTCTTTTTCAGTCAGATTCTTGTACTTTTCTTACATCTGAAAAAGATCTAGAACGAAAAGATCCTGGCGTCGCACCCGCAATTCGTTTAAATACCCTGCAAAAATAGGCTTCATCCCGGAAACCGATTAAATCTGCAATCTCCGCAAGCCCAGCTCCCGTAGAATACAGAAGGTCGATGGCGTGCTGGACCCTTAGCCTTGCAAGGTAGTTCCAGAGCGATATTCCCATCTGCGCATGAAATATTCTGCTGAGATAATCTTCGCTCGCGTTGAGATAAGAAGCCATCTTCCATCGCGAAATCTGTTCGCTATACGACTTATTCATATAGAATATGGCATCAGCGACTACGCCACTTGTTGGACTTGGCAGGAATTTTTTGCTCTCCAGTGATCTTTGAATCAGGCCTGCCAAAACTTCAGAGAATACTTCGCCCGTGTTGCAAAAAACCACATGGGGGCGCTCGATAATTCCAGCCCATTCCTCTTTTGCCCCGAAAAATCTGCAAATAGCCATGATCGGTATGGAAGGAAATCGCTGTAAAAGTGTACTGAACTCTTGGTTTTTCGATATCATCGGCTCTAGGATTAGAAAAAGCATGGGTCTCCAGCGATTCAAGGCTGCTTCGAAGGCATCCGGAGATGTACACGCAACCGGCCTTATTCCAGGTTTTTGAACAAGATCTCGAATAATGGGTGTTTCTTTATGAAGGCTGGCTTCGCTTCCCAGAACCAAAATGGCCGAAGGAGAATCCGACACAAGTATCGATCGCAAGAATCCAGCCACATCCGCAGGCCGATGCTCCAAGCGAGTCTCCCTTATAGAAAAAGCATTCTGGGCTATGAAACATTCGGCATTCTGGAACTTCTCCTTATCGAGTATGAAAGAGAGAGCCGCGGAGCTTTCATGATCGATCTCCATGGAATCCAGGTATAGCAATATTCTCTGTAAAGGATTTATTGACTCATGAAATATAGAGTTATAGGGAATTATCTTCCCAGATAATCCATTCACGAATCCACAGGGCAAATGATCCGACAAGCCTTGTGGTCCTATGACACGAAGCTCAGCCTCTCTATTCGAAATATTATGTATGGATCCGCTTACGGTGGGATAAGGAATGCCTATCCTCACAATAAGATTACCCCCTTCATGAGAGAATAGAATATAACCTCCATGAAGC
>JAAYWE010000131.1 GCA_012516755.1 Treponema sp. | reverse complement strand
TATAGAATTCTTGAAGCAGGAATGGCAGGTGTAGAGTTATCAGAGACTCAGGTTGATTTTAGGTATTTTGTACTTGGATCCTTAAAAGACTCGCTCGTGGCGATCCTGAGAAGCGATCTGGAAGGAAAAGCAAAATCTGATGTTATCATTCTTAATCATGGCCTTCCAGTACATATTGCTCCCGGAGCTTTTGGCGCAATTGGCGATGAAGAAGTAATCGGATTTGTATATAAAGATGGCCTGGAACTATTAAAAGGATGGCGGCCATGAAGGGGAAATATCCTTTTTTAATAAGTTATTTATGGCTCGCTACCTTGCTTGGTGCATTGGACTTCAAGATACCTGAAGTTATTGATTTATCAGGGTTTGGAACAGTCCTTGGCGATCAAGCTAAGCAAGGGGTTTCGTTAGAATATGATGTAAGAGAAAGATGCTATGGCATGATTCCAAGAAGCGATGTTCAGCTGATATCGTTAGATACAACGTTTGAAGCACCTTCAAGCGGTTCTATTTTTTATTCGCAAGTTGAAGCAGATTTGCCAACAGTCTTCTCTTTTCCATTAGGTGGAGCCCTGGCTGTTATTCATCCCGATAGATTTGTGAGCATAACTTCAGGGCTCGATCCTATTCAGGTCATGAAATCAACTTCCCGATCATCGAAAGAAGTCCAGAATAGCTTTGCAATAAAGAAAGGAGACAAGCTTATTGGAGGAGATGGCTCGGGCGTATACCCATCCAAAAATTTCGGTGTTAGACTTTTCGACGCAAAGAACGAATTATGGATGAATACGATTTTTCTTGCTCCCTGGATCAGGGATAATACATCTCCAATCATGCGCAGCGCAAAACTGATCATGACTGGCACAGATAAGAAGGTATTGTTTGATTTAATGGAGACGAATAAAAAAGAAAAACTTATTACCTGTCCTCAGGGAAATTATTCATTGTTTGTCGATGCGCGAGATATCATCATCACAAGTTCGCGTTACTATTCTGCTCCCTATTGCATCAAGGTCATGCTTGATGGGGAAACCGTAATCGATGCTTCATTCATAGCCGCGCGCGCAAGCGGAGAAGGGATATCATTTCTGGGCAATCCACCCCCCTCGCGAGGATCCATAGGAGAAGGTTATTCAGGAGAGGGTTATTCATACCATGTTGGTCAATTCTTGATTCTCAGAGGCAAACACGATCTTATGCTTCAAGTGAATGATTTTGCGGGGAATCAGACTACTATGCGAACTTCCATAACCGCATACTAGAAAAGCTTGCCCCGATTTCGGTTCGCTGATAGGATTCTAGATATGTCGAATAATAGAGCGACCATTGCTGATAATGTGACTATCATAAAAGAACGGATTTGGCGCGCGGCAGAAAAGGCCGGGAGGTCTTCCGATAAAATCGATCTCATGGCTGTGACCAAATTCCAGCCTATCGATGTTATTCGACAGGCCTATTTGGCAGGCATTAGAATCTTTGGAGAAAACAGAGTACAGGAAGCATCTGCGAAATTTCCTTCTCTGGAACCAGAGCTAGAAGGTGCTAGCTTGCATATGATTGGCACAGTTCAGAAGAATAAGATCAATAAAGCTTTGACAATCTTCGATGGGATTCAGGGGATAGACGATATAGAAACTCTAGAGGCTATCCTTATAAGAATCAAGGCCCCAAAAAGACCAATAAAGCTATATCTGGAGCTGCATACGGGAGAGATTTCGAAATCCGGCTTCCCTAATATAGATGAGCTCCTGCGAGGGTGCGAGGTCTATGCAAGATATCGTCAATCAGATCCTCAGTGGATGACAAAAGCCTTGCTCTGCGGTCTTATGACCATGGCCCCTTTTACGCAGGATATTTCATTGATCCGTAGATCCTTCAAGATGCTCTCCGCTGCAAAGGACAAAATAAAGAGCAGCTTTGATTTTCCAGAATTTAGCGAGCTTTCTATGGGCATGAGCAATGATTTTGAGATTGCGATAGAGGAAGGTTCGACACTCGTGAGGATAGGAACTGCTATCTTTGGTGAGAGGAACGCATAAAATGAATAGGCGCTGCCTTTTATTGCTCATTGTTTTTCTATGCGGAGACCTCTTGGTTTATTGTTTTCCAGCACAAGCTCAAGAAGAAAATCCTGGCTCAGAAATTGTCGCTAAAGAAGAAGAGAATTCTCAAGAAGCGCCAGAGGCGCCTGTAGCTCCGGAAGCGCCTGCAGCGCCAGAGGCGCCTGTAGCTCCGGAAGCGCAAGAAGCGCCTGCAGCGCTAGAAGCGCCAAAAGTGACTCTACCAACTTTTTCTTATAGTGACACTAAAGAAGGCATGTTTAGGCGCAGCCTTGTGATCTCTATTGGGCTTTTTCCTTTCAGCTATTTCTATACTAATTTTGCTTTCGATTTGGCTCGCTATATATCGCATGGCTTCGATACGGCTTACGCGCCTTGGCCATTCAATACCCAATATGGTGTTGCCCTGACAAATAGCGAAGTATGGACAAGAATCGGTATAGCTTCCGGAGCAAGCATATTGCTTGGTTTCTTGAGCGTTATCATAGAGTGATATACAAAAAGCACTGTATTCTGTATACTGCAGCGTAACCTTTCTATAAGGTAGCGCCATAATTTCCATTTTTGAGAGAGGCTAAATATGGCGAATGGCAGCGATTTTAGAGGCGATTATCAAGAATTCAACCTCGATGATGCAATCCGCAAAATTCCGGATTTTCCCAAACCGGGCATATTGTTCTATGATATTACAAGCATCCTTGCTAACCCAAGAGCATTCAAATATTGTATCGATTCAATGTTTAAGCTATATGGAGATACTGAATTCGATACGGCAGCTGCTATTGAATCCCGAGGATTTGTGTTTGCCGCACCCTTCTGTTATGAGCGGAATATCCCTCTGCTTTTAGTTAGGAAAAAGGGCAAATTGCCTGGAAGGACCATTTCCTGCGCCTATGAGTTGGAATATGGAACTGCCGTGTTGGAGATGCATATTGAAGATATCAAGCCAAAGGCTCGTTTTCTGATTATCGACGACCTCATCGCTACAGGAGGCACTATTAACGCTACCTGTGAAATGATTAAACGCGGTGGGGCGGTGCCTGTTCGCGCGTTCTCAGTGATAGGCTTACCATCTTTGAAATACCAAGAGAAAGTGACAGATGTTGGTATAGATACACTCATCGAGTATTCTGGAGAATAGGTGAGTAAAAGAAGCCCTTTGGGGAAAAGAGCTCCGAATTTGGTTTGAGCCAGGTAATAACAGAAAAAGGAGCAATCTATGCTTGAACGATTAAAAAAAAATCCTAATTGGAAAAATAGAGAAGGTCCATTAGTCCTTGTGATAATGGATGGAGTAGGTTACGGAACTTACAAAGAAGGTGATGCAGTCCTTGCAGCGAGAATGGATCATTTCAGGGAGCTTGAAGCCAACTGCCCCAAAACGCGGCTTAAGGCTCATGGAACTGCCGTAGGCCTTCCCTCCGATGATGACATGGGAAACTCGGAAGTCGGTCACAATGCGATTGGTTGTGGTCGAGTTTTTGCCCAAGGTGCGCGCCTCGTCAATATTTCTATTGAATCAGGCATAATATTCGAAGGGAAAGTCTGGAGAGAGCTTATTGCCAATATAAAGGAGACCGGAGGAACACTCCACTTTATTGGCCTTTTCTCGGATGGTAATGTTCACTCGCATATCGATCATTTAAAAGCCATGCTCGTTCAAGCACAGAGAGAAGGTATCAAACGAGCGCGGATACATATCTTGCTCGATGGGCGAGATGTTGGAAGCCAAAGTGCTCTTGAATATGTCCTTCCTTTTGAGACTTTTCTTGAGGAATTTAGAAATCAAGGGTCGGATTATCGCATCGCCTCTGGAGGTGGAAGGCAATACATAACGATGGATCGTTATGGTGCCAATTGGCAGATGGTCAAGCGCGGTTGGGACTGCCATGTTAGAGGCATAGGAAGGCAATTCGCCAGTGCGGAAGAGGCAATCTCGACTTATAGAAAGGAGATTCCAGGCATTATTGATCAAGATATTCCCGAGTTCGTCATTGCCGAAAATGGCAGACCCATCGGTACAATCGAGGATGGAGACTCGGTTATATTCTTCAATTTCCGGGGTGACAGGGCGCTTGAGATTACAGCAGCCTTCGAGCAGGATAATTTCGACAAATTCGATAGAGTCAGGCGACCAAAGGTATATTATGCAGGTATGATGCAGTACGATGGCGACCTCAAGGTTCCTTCCAATTTTCTGGTTTCACCACCCGCTATCGACAGAACGCTCGGCGAATACCTTGCTTATACGGGCTTAAAGACACTCGCTATTTCAGAGACACAGAAATATGGTCATGTTACCTATTTTTTCAATGGCAACAGGTCAGGGAAATTTTCGGAAGAACTGGAAGACTATGTCGAAATACCTAGTGATCGTGTGCCATTCGAGCAAAGGCCATGGATGAAATGCGCAGAGATAGCCGATTATGTCATAAATGCAATCGAAAATGGCCCATATAGATTTATTCGCCTCAATTTCCCAAATGGCGACATGGTAGGGCATACAGGGGTCTTTCAAGCTGTGGTGTGTGGTCTGGAAGGAATGGATATCCAGCTAGGCAGAATATATGAGGCAGTGCGAAAAAAAGGCGGAATCCTCTTGATAACGGCCGACCATGGAAATTCCGATGATATGTATGAGCACGATAAGCAGACTGGAAGAGTTATTTTAGGTCCCGATGGCAAACCAAAGGCAAAGACAAGCCATTCGCTCAACTCTGTCCCTTGCGTAATATACGACCCGCAATATCAAGGCGAGTACAAAAAGGAGCTTCGGCAAGGAATGGGAATATCAAGCTTGGCCGCAACCTGTGCTGAACTTCTGGGTTACATCCCGCCTGATCATTATGATCCATCGGTGTTGGACATGCCTATAGAGAATGAGGCATAGCAGAATAATGCAGAATCCAGAATATAGCCATAACCTGGAGATAGAACTTAAGGCACGAGTTCAGCAGAGAGAGGAAGTGGAATCTCGCCTTTCCAGTTTCATGCACTATATAGGACCTATCAATAAGCTAGACGAATATTGGGAAGTATCAAATGCAGGATTAGGGGATTTTGGTGGTTTTAGATTTCGCGTTCGCCATGAATTGGCTAGTACTACTATAACATTCAAAGAAAAGACCTTCGATGGAGACGTAGAAATCAACCATGAATTCGAGTTTAGTGTCAATGGTGAACCAGCTTTTAAGGCCTTCATAGAAAAAATGCACGCACATCTGATCTACCAAAAGCAAAAGAGAGGTACCCGCTGGGAGGATGGTACAGGCTTGGTTGCGGAGGTAGTCGAAGTATCTTCGCTCGGTCTTTTTCTTGAAGTTGAATGCATTGGCGATAGTCGCGTCACATTGCAGCAAGAAGAGGCCAAATCCCGCTTATATAGGGTTATCGATCAATGTGGCATTTCAAGAAGCGCTCTTGAGCCAAGACCGTATTCGCAGTTGCTAGGGTATTGAAAGTTGAATAAACAAGAATTATCGCGCTGACGGACTTGAATCCCCGACCTACCGGATGAAAATCACAAGTTGCACAAGGTATATATAAAATATTGCATTATATGCTCAAAACTAGCTTCTTACTAATTAATAACTAATGATTGTGTCCAGTCCTTGTTGATAGTGTCCAGTCTTGTTTGCGATTTACTGCTAAAAAGATCATTAGGAATCGTCTCCATTACGCTACTGTATATAATAACGCCTGAACGAGTCCTCAAGACCGTATTAGATTTATTGTCTTCCGCCAAACTCACGGCTTATTTCCATATAGCCGGGGTATGGGATCATCGCTTTACCAATAGAAATAGAAGGCTTTAACTGGAGGGTTAGTGTAGAGGGTATTTCGGATGCACCAGCTAAATTAAACAACAAATTCAGAATAGCATCTTGTGTATTGTCTTCTTTTAAAGAAAAAAGATCGAATGTCACTTTTAATGGAATGACTGCAACACGATTGCCTCCAGGAACCTTTACAGAATCGGTAGTGAAACCACTAAATAATGGTTCTCCATCAAGGGCTACAGCATAATCTACACGGTCTACTGCTACAGTCTGGGTATTCGGATTTCGGATTTCTACAGCAAGAGTCATGGTTACTGGCAAAGAACCTTTCTTAATGGCTAGAGTAATTCTACCAGCATCCAAAAGGCTCAACTCAGAAATTGATTTCTTACCACTAATATTCACTCCTGCAGCAACAACATCCTTAATCCCCTGCATTCGAAATTCACATCTCTTCAGTGTAGTAACATCGCTTACGGTAGCACAACTTGTCATCACAAGAATACTGATAAGTATGACACTAGCCTTTTTCATACAACAAACCTCCAGATATATATATTATTTTTCGCGCTCAATTTTAGGCATTGTCAATCGTTGAGAATGTAAAATACCTGATTCAGGCGCTTTTTATTATAGCCTTTTCTTTCATACTGCCTTGTTTCCCAGCCAACTCCTATAAGCCCTTATCTCCCGCTCAATCTTCGAGCTAGTTTCTTTGATGATTCTTCCGCGGAAATAGGCAGCAGGCAGGTTGACAAGTGAGCCAACGAATCCTTTTCCGTTCATCTTATAGATGATTCTTATGATATAACATCTTCTTATTCGATCCGAATCTTATTCGAGTAATTATTATCGATGTTCATTTCGTCCGGTATGTTGCTTATCTGCCTCC